>CBQVAZ010000114.1:0-9229 GCA_967720205.1 uncultured Gemmatimonadaceae bacterium
AACGTTATCACCGCGTTCATCGCCCGTGCCTAACTAGTTGGAACGGGATTAGGCAGGGATTGGGGCCCGCGTAAGATTCAGCTCGGCCTGCAGCGCCTTGAAGCGCGGCGATTGACGCAACGGGTCCAGCGTTGGATTCACACCGAGGTAGATAACGAAGCCGCGGCGTTCGTCGCGCGCCTTCTCCAGCCAGTCGATCGCTTCGTCCACATTGCCTAACATCGCATGCAGCATGACGAAGCCGGCGCTGGAGACATACTCCGTGGCTGCGCGCTTCTCGAGCTCACGTTGAAGCGCCAGCGCCTCGTCGCTTCTGCCTTGCTTGTGCAGCGCGCCCGCAAGTCCGGCGAGTGAATAGGCCGACTGCGGCGTATATAGGAGCCCCTCGCGGAACGCGTGCTCGGCCTTCTTGTACTCGCCGAGCTGCAGGTAGGACAAGCCGAGCCCGCGGTGCGTCTCTTCGGAGATGGGATTCATCGCGGCCGCGCGACCAAAGTGCACGAGCGAGTCTTCGTAGCGCCGTGCGTAATACGCGACGCCACCGCGGCTGCGACGCGCGGACACTGACGACGGATCCAGATCGACAGCTTGCTGTGCTTCGATGAGCGCGCGATCGAATTGGCCCAACACCACGAGCGGGAAGGAGTACCACTGGTGCGTCGTCGGGTACGCGGGGCTCAACGTCACTGCGCGCTCGAAGTGCTCGATCGACTCGTGCACCTTCCAGTCGTGAATGAAGAGCACCCAGCCTAACGAGGCGTGCGCTTCGGCGAGCCCTTCGTCGAGCTCGAGCGCCTTGCGCGCGTATTTCTTGGCGTTGGCCATGCCTTCCGCGACAGCCACGTTGCGATAGTCCAGCTGCAGCGCGTGCGCGTCGGAGAGGCCGCTGTACGCCAGTGCATATGTTGGATCCTCGCCGATCGCGGCCTCGAAGTGCTTGATCGCTTCGGCTGTGTCTTCGAATGTGCGCTTGTTCCAGGCAAAGCGACCGCGCAAGTAATGGCGATACGCGATGGCGTTATCTGTGTAGCGTGGTGCCATAACGTGCACCGACGTTGGAAGAAGCGTGGGGCTCAACGCCGTCACGATCTCTGCAGCGAGCTCGTCTTCCAGCGCAAACAGATCGTCTGTGTCGCGATCGTAGCGCAGAGAGCGCTCCAGACGTCCGTCTGTCGCGTTCGTTAGGCGAGCCGTGACCCGCAGCTGCCGCCCTATCTGGCGCACGCTCCCTTCGATGACGCAGTCGACGCCAAGGTCCATGGCGATGCGGCGTACATCCTGCGACCGACCCTTGTAGCCAAAAACCGAAGTGCGCGAAGCGACGTGCAATCCTTCCACGCGTGCGAGCGCGCTGATCAACTCGTCTGTGAGACCGTCGCTCAGGTACTCCGTATCGGCGTCGCCGCCGACAGTAACAAACGGAAGGACGGCCACGGCGCAGGCCGATTCCGTCGGCGAGGCCGCGATGATCGTGCGCGCTGAGAGCGAAGCGGCAAAATCGCCTGCGGTCGGGAAACGCTCGTTAGGATCTCTCGCCAACGCGCGTGAAAGCGCAGCCTCGATGGCGGGGCTCACGCTCGGACGATGACGGCGGATCGGCGGCGGCGCCTCAATGAAGCGTCGCATGATCACCTGGGTGGTGTTCGTGCCGGAGAAGGGCGGCTCACCCGCCAGCATCTCATACAACACGCACGCCAGGCTGTACTGATCGCTGCGACCATCGATGTCCCTTTCACCGGCGGCCTGCTCGGGACTCATGTAGTGCGGAGTGCCGACGGCGAGACCAGGGAGCGTCGTGCGTGCATCCGCGTCCAGGTCCGCGCCTGCGCGCGCGACGCCGAAGTCCGACAGTGTCGGCTCGCCTTCGTGCAGGAAGATGTTCGACGGCTTGATGTCGCGATGCACGACACCTTGCCGGTGCGCGTAGTCAAGCGCGCGAGCTATTGACACCGCGATGCGGACTGCCTCGTCGACGTCCAGCGGACCTTCACGCTGCAAGCGCTGGCCTAACGTGTCCGAGTCGAGAACCGGCATCACGTAGTACAGCGCGCCACCGCATTCGCCCGAGTCGAAGAGCGGCACTATCCCGGGATGCACGAGGTTGGCGGCAATCTTGATCTCGCGGAAAAACCGCTCGGCCTCGGCCGCGCCGGAGCGCTGCCCCCGATCCAGGATTTTGATCGCTACATGGCGTGAGTTGGTCCGGTCCTGAGCCAGGTACACGGTGGCCATGCCACCACGTCCGAGCTCGCGCTTCAGCTCGTAGCGGTTGCCGATCGCTGCCTGCAGTTCAGCTGGTACGGTCATCCTGGTGGAGAATAGCCAGCGACCCTTCGCCTGACGAGGAAATTGGAGCCCCAAAACGCGCAACGGGGCGCCATCGATCGGCGCCCCGTTCCCGGCTGTGAGACAGCGAGACTTATACGGCGGCGACGGTACTCGGCACGATGACGTTGTACGCGGGCTCGATCCTCGGTTGGCCCGGATCGACTCCCAAACTGCTCAGAAGTGGAATCAGCGTTTCGCCGAACTTCTGGAAGGCTTCGACGCTGCTCCACACATCGAGTACCTGCAGTGCGCCATCGGTTCCAAAACAGACGTGATACTCGCGGCCGGCCGGATTCCCGGCTCCAGCTGCAATGAGTCGGCGAATGATCTCGTCGTACTTCGACTGGGACATGCCGACAGGGGTGAAGTGAATAGCGACTGACATAGGGGATAGGAGAATAGGACAGGAGGATAGGCGATAATGATGCCTAACAGTTGAGCTTTTTCCTTCGCTGGCGCGCTGAGCTTTCGAGCACGGCGCTGAAGCTACGCACGGAGGCGTTCGATTGCTCTTCGGCGATGTGGAGTCCCTTGTGCGCCGGCTTCATATCGCGGCCGTTTAGACGCACGGCCCGCCGCTGACTGCGATCGGGTCGCCGATGCTGAAGCGTGGGTCATATCAAACTCTCTACGACGCTCGCGCTCGCTCGGATTGGTCGAGCGGCGTCGCAATTTGCGCCTTGCTCGGATTTGCCGCGTCCCGGTAGCTTACCCGCGCTTCGGCGTCGTTTTTCTCACTCGCCGTTCGCGTAGGACGGTGCGCGCCAGGGGGCGCCGCCGTGTGCGCTACGCCTCTAAAGCTCTCTCACATGAAGCTCGCAGCACGCCGCGTCGATTGGTCCGCCCTCAAGACTCCACTCGCCGCCGTACTCCTTCCAGCGACAACCGAACTTCCCGCAGCACTTCGCACGCTCGATACCGCCGTTGGCGGAGCGCTGAGCCGCAGCCTGGAGCAGCGCGTCTTTCGTGGCGGCCGCGACGAAGTCATGCACATCGAAGGCGGCGGTGGCGCCATCCAAAGAGTCTTGCTCGTCGGCTATGGGTCGGGCTTCGCCGATCTCGCCAACGCGTTGCGGCGGGCCGCCGCAGTCGCCGCTCGTCAGGCGCAGCGGCTCGGCGTCAGCTCGGTGAGCATTTGGGCTGGTACCGCAGATCAGCGCGCGCTCGAGGCGATCGGCATCGGCGCCCAGCTCGGCCCGTGGGAATACACAGAGCTAAAAACGCCGCCGCCTCCAGCGGACAAACGCGCGTCACTAACGTCGATCGAGCTGCTTGCAGCCGACGCACGCCGCGCAGGTCGCGCAGTGGCCAGCGCAGCGGCGATCGGCGAGGGATACGCGCTCGCGCGAAGACTCGGGATGATGCCGGGGAACATGTGCACACCCGCCTATCTCGCCGAAACGGCAAGCAGCATCGCCAAACGCCATCGCATGCGCCTAACGGTGCTCGGTCGCAAGGAAATGCAAAAAGCGGGCATGGGCGCATTTCTCGCGGTGGCCCAAGGCTCGCCTGAAGATCCGCAACTCGTGGTGCTCGAGTATCTGCGCGGGACGAAAGGGCAGGCGCCCATCGCGCTCGTTGGCAAAGGCATGTGCTTCGACAGCGGCGGCATTTCCATCAAGCCCGCCGAGCGCATGGAATGGATGAAATACGACATGTGCGGTGCAGCGGGCGTGCTTGGCGCGATGGACGCTATTGGGCGGCTCGGGCTGCGCACCAACGTCGTCGGGATTCTCGGAGCAACCACGAACATGCCGTCGGGGACGGCGTATAAGCCGGGCGACGTGGTCCGTGCGTCGTCAGGCAAGACGATCGAGGTCATCAATACCGACGCCGAAGGTCGCATGGTGCTGGCCGACTTGCTCACGTATGTGAAGCGCTTCGCGCCGGCCGTCGTTGTCGATGCCGCGACACTCACTGGCGCGTGCGTGATCGCGTTAGGCAATACAGCAACCGGAATCTTCGCAACCGAGGAGCGTCTCGCCGGTGAGGTGAAGCGCGCTGCTGAGCGTGCCGCCGAGCCTGGCTGGCAGCTCCCGCTCTGGGATGATTACCGCGAGCAGATCAAGTCGGACGTCGCCGACATCAAGAACACCGGCGGTCGTGCCGGAGGCGCGATCACCGCGGCGATATTCCTCAAGGAGTTCGTGGACGGATACCCGTGGGCGCACCTCGATATCGCCGGAACCGCATACAGCGAGACCGACCTCGGCATGATGCCGCGAGGTCCGACGGGCGTTCCAGTGGGGACGTTCGTGGAATTCGTGCGTGGGAGGGTGCGCTGAGGTTGGGCCGGCTCGTTAGGCTTTCTTACGGCCTCGGCCTCCTGGTCGGGGCCGTTTTGTACGCGCCTCTCGCGCGCGCCCAGGACACGACCCGCGCACGCGTCGATACGGCCGCAATTCGCAGAGCCGCAATGCGAGACTCCATCGCGGCGGACTCTGTACGTCGTGCGACAGCAAGGCGCGACAGCATCGCCGCCGCGCGAGCGGCAGACACGATCAGGGCACCAATTGCAGCGTTCGCTACGCCGCCCCTGGCAGACGTCGGACGCACGTATCGCTGGAACCGCGACGAGTTGTTCGCGACAGGCGCGCTGACGCTCAACGATCTTCTCATGCGCGTCCCGGGCGTCGTGACGTTCACGTCCGGTTGGCTCGCAGCACCGCAGATCGCCGGCATCGGTGGAGAGTTCCGCACAGTACGCGTCTTCATCGACGGTTTCGAGTACGATGAGGTCAATCCACGTGCCGGACGCGTGCGCGATTTGTCTGTCATTCCGTTGTGGACAATCGATGAGGTCCGCGTCGAAGCGACCGGGCGCGAGGTGCGCGTCCACCTAACGACGTGGTCGGTGCGTTCGACGACGGCGTCAACGCGCGTGGATGTAGGCACTGGCGACTACGGCACGAACATGTATCGCGGCTACTACGGGAAGCGTTTCCACGGTGGTGGGATGCTGCAGTTTGGCGCATACCAATACAGCACGCAGGACAACCAGCTGGGCGACGCTGACCATCTCGCGCTCATAGCGCGCACCGGGTGGGCGAAAGGGCGCTTCAGCATGGTGGGGACGTACTACACGCTCGGCCTCGATCGCGGCGAGCAACTGCGGCTCGCCGTGACGCCGCGGCGTCCCAACATGCCGCAACAGGACGGGCGCTACACTCAGGGCCACGCTCGTGTCGCTTATGGCGATCCGTCGCAAAACGGCTTCTGGGCTCAGCTCGGCGCGGGCTCGTTCGAGTTCAAGCTGACGCGCGGCGATAGCATCAGCGTTAGGCAAGTCACCGGTCAGACGGTCCCGGAAACGACAATCGTCAAGCGCGACACGACGCGCATCCGGCCACAGTACCTGGGAGCGATGGGCTACACCGCTGGCCCGCTTCGTTTCAGCGTCACATCAAGGGCGCGCGATGTTCAGAGCAAGATGTATGTGTCCGCCAGCGTCCGTGCGGCCGCCGTTTACGAACGGCTTGTCGCGAGCGTGCACGCCGAGCAACGCATGCTCGATTCCAACCGCACGATCGACGCGACGATCAGAGTGACGCCGCTGCCGTTCCTGGCGTTTTCAGCAACGGTTGGGCAAACGGCGCCAGTATCGTCGGCAGATCGTCCCACAACGCTCGCGGGGCGCGCCGAGGCGGGTGTTAGGCTTGGACGCGTCTGGTTCACAGGCGGTGCTCTCATGCGCGACACGGCGCTCCTTGCGGCACCGGTCGTATTCGACACGGCGTTTCAGCCGATCTCGGAAGGGCGCCTAACGGGAACGTTCGCCACGATCCGCGGCAAGTTCTTCGGTGACGTCGGGCTCGACGTGCTCGGCGTGCGTTGGGATACAGAGGGGTTCTATCGGCCGCAGTACCAAGCCAGATCGCAGCTCTACATCGACACGCAGTGGAAAAGCTCGGTGCCGAGCGGGAATCTGAACATCCTCGCGGCCGTCACTCACGAGTATCGCAGCCGCACTTTCTTCCCGGTTGCGGCGCCGGGAGTACCCGAAGCCTCCGACGTGTATCGCACATGGGGCTTGCTGCTCGAGGTGCGTATTCTGCGCGCGGTCTTGTCCTATCAATTCCGCAATATTCTTGGATTCCCGTATGAGCAGGTGCCGGGCTACCTGATGCCGAGGCAGACCAATTTCTATGGAGTCAGGTGGAATTTTGTGAATTGATCTGTGGCGATCGGGCAAAGGAGAGAGCGCCTTCGGTTCGCAGATCGATACTCCGCGCAGAAGCTGTGAGCGATCACCTCCCGGCTGAAATAAGCTGCGAGCGAGTAGTGCCGGCTCCCGTGCGTGGGGCAACCTCCGGAACGACGTCGCAAACGCTGTAGCGACTGGGCTGAACGACTCCTCAACTGGCAGCTGACAGCACACGGTTCGCGGAGGAGCTCCGCTCTGGGCTCAGGAGCGGGAAGCTGGATCGGGTTTTGACTAGCACGAATCGCGTACTTCGTTTGACAAACCCATTGTGTATCAATAGCTTACGCCGCCTCTCATGATCCGAAGCATGACTGGCTACGGTGCCGCGGAGGGAACCGTAGGGCGATCGCGCGTTTCGATTGACGTTCGCTCGGTCAACCACCGGTTCTTCAACGTGACAATCAAACTCCCGCCGGAGCTCAACAGGTGGGAGGGAGAAGTCCGCGAGGCACTGAGACAACTCGTCACTCGCGGTCATGTCACGCTCAGCGCGCGTTACGAGCGACTCAACGACTCGATCGCCAACATCGACGAGGCTCGCTTCGCAGCGTCCGCGGCGATGCTGCGCGAGTTGCGCGACAAGTACGGGTTGGGTGGCGACGTCGACGTGGCCACAGTTCTACGGTTGCCGGATATCATCGCGCCGTTAGGCGAGCCGACTTCCGAGGATGGCAGCGAGCTGACGAGGCTCGTCGCGAGCGCGGCGGAAAAACTGCGCGATTCGCGCGAGCGCGAGGGTAGCAAGCTGCGCGATGAGATCGTGCAGCGTCTGTCAGTGATCGAGGGCGCACTGTCTCGCATCAATGAGCGCGCGCCGCAGCGAGTTTTGGAGCAGCGCGATCGGCTGCGTGAGTCGATCCGTCAGTTGGCGGCAGGAGTCGCAGTCGACGAACAGCGGTTGGCGCAGGAAGTTGCTGTCCTCGCCGATCGGCATGACGTGCAAGAAGAATTGGCTCGGTTCTCCGTTCACCTTGGTGCCTTTCGTCAGGCTCTGAACACTGACGGTGCTGATTCAGTCGGTAAGCGGCTCGGCTTTCTCCTTCAGGAGATGCTGCGCGAGGCCAATACGACGGCCAGCAAGGCGAACGATGCAGGGATGCAGGGCGATGTGGTGACAATCAAGGAAGAGCTGGAACGGGTCCGAGAGCAGGTGGAGAACCTGGAGTGAATCCGTTTCCGATCGTGCTGTCGTCGCCTTCGGGCGGCGGCAAGACGACAATTGCGAGAATGCTGCTGGCGAAACGGCCGGATGTGGGGTATTCCGTGTCGTGCACCACCCGTGCGCCACGCCAGGGAGAGGTGAACGGGCGCGATTATTTTTTCGTGACGCGGGAGGAGTTTCGCTCGCGACAGAGTCGTGGCGAATTCGCCGAATCGGCTGAGGTGCACGGGCAGCTCTACGGCACGCTCATGCGGGAAGTCGAGAGTGTGTTGGGGTCGGGGCGGCACGTCGTCATGGACATCGACGTGCAAGGGGCGCGGCAATTCGTCGCCGCGTACAAGGAGTCGGTGCTGGTGTTCCTGCTTCCGCCGTCGGCGGACGCGCTCATTGCGCGCCTAACGAGCCGGAATACGGACACGCCCGACGATGTACGGCGGCGCCTGAAAGAGGCGCGCGCCGAGCTCGAGGCGGTGGGTGATTATCATTACGTGGTCGTAAACGATGCCCTGGAGTCGGCGTACAGTCAGGTCTCGTCAATCATCGACGCCGAAGCTGTGCGTCACGCAAGGCAACTCAACGTCAACGGGCGCGTGCGCGCTTTGTCCGACGAAATCCAGAAACGACTGAGCGCGCCATAAGCGCGCGGAGAAAATCGAAATGCGAGTGTTTACACCTGATGAATCCACAATCAATGCCGCGAACAAGTATTTGGCCGTGCTCGTTGCCGCCAAGTATGCCCGCGTGCTGAATGCGTTTCCGCGCGACCGCTCCGGACCGCGCGAGAAGAAGCTCACCACGCGCGCGCTGGAAGAACTGACCGCGGGCGCAATCGACTATCGCGTCCTCCCGCGCGGTCGCGCGGAGTAACGCCGTCCGTCCATTCGATAAGCGCCGCATCCTCCTGGGAGTCACGGGAGGAATCGCCAGCTACAAATCGGCGTGGCTGGCTCGCCTTCTGACGCAGAGCGGTGCGGTTGTCGATGTCGTTCTCTCACGTTCAGCTCAGGAATTCATCGGCGCCGTCACGTTCGAGGCGCTGACTGGGCGGCGTGTGTTTTCTGAGCTCGTCGCTGTCGGCCACGCGCTCGACCACATCAAGCTCGCGCAGAACGCAGAAGCTGTCGTCGTGGCACCGGCGACGGCGGATTTCCTCGCTCGCGCGGCGAGCGGCCAGTCGGCTGACTTGTTAGGCGCTGTTTTGTTGGCGACCCAGGCTCCCGTTCTGCTCGTCCCCGCGATGAACGACCGCATGTGGGTGCACCCACAGACAGTCCGCAACGTCGAACACTTGAGAAGTTTGGGCTACGGTGTTCTGGAGCCGGACACTGGGCCACTCGCATCACAAGAAGAAGGGAGCGGACCGGGCCGCATGCCGGAGCCCGAAGCGATCCTCGCTCATCTCGGTCGCCGGCTCGAGTCGATCGGTCCGCTGTTCGGCAAACGCGTCGTCGTTTCTGCTGGGCCTACGCGCGAGCCTGTCGACGCCGTGCGCTACGTCTCCAACCGGAGCAGCGGAAAGATGGGCGTCGCTGTTG
>CBQVAZ010000115.1:0-9024 GCA_967720205.1 uncultured Gemmatimonadaceae bacterium
CTCATTGCGCTCGTGCTGCCAGCGATGGCGACGGCCCAGGGCAGATTCGCCCGCGCCACCTTAATAGGTAAAGTCGATTCGCTCGAATCCGCGACGCTCAAGGAGCGGCGACACTACCTCGTCTACACACCGCCCTCCTACGACGACACAACGACTGCGCCTCAACGCTATCCCGTCCTCTACCTGCTCGACGGCGACGCGCATTTCCATCCAGTCACCGGGTTGATCCAGGCCCTCGGCACAGGGGTCAACGGCACATTCGCGATACCCGAAATGATCGTCGTCGCGATCCCGAATACCAACCGCACGCGAGACATGACGCCGAGCCACGTCACGGTCGGTTTCGACGGCAAGCCAGCGCCAGCGATGAGCACGAGCGGCGGGATGGCAAACTTCCTCACGTTCATCAAGAGTGAACTGATCCCGCAGATCGACCAGCGCTATCGCACGATGCCATATCGCATTTTTGTGGGCCACTCGTTAGGTGGCATTACCACGATCAACGCGCTGTACACGATCCCGGAAACGTTCAATGCCTATGTGGCGATCGATCCAAGCCTCTGGTGGGACAATACGCTGCTCCTCAAGCAGGCCAAGGACTACGTCTCGAGCGCGAAGCTCGACCAGAAAGTGCTCTATGTCGCGCAGGCCAACACGCTCAATCCGGACGACACCACGAGCAATCCGCACTTCAACGCGATCATGCGCTTCAACTCGGTCATGAACGCGTACAACAAGTCCGGACTGCGTTACGCGTTCAAGTATTACGACTCGGACGATCACGGATCGGTCCCACTGATCGCGGAGTACGATGCGCTGCGCTTCATCTTCGATGGGTACAAACCCGATCTGCTTCGGATGATTGCGTCGCCCAAACTCTTGCCTGAGCATTTCCGGCTAGTATCGGCCAAGCTCGGAACCACGTTCACGCCTTCTGAGCGCACGATTCAGATGTTCGGCCAGATCGCACTGTCGCAGGACACGACCAAGGCCATGGAGTTCTTCCAGCTTGCCGCGGAACTATATCCAGCCGACTACCGCAACTACGACAGGTTAGGCGCGCTCTGGCTAGCGAAGGGCGACAAGTTGAAGGCGCGGAGCTACTTCGAGCAGTCGCTCTCGAAGAATCCCAACAACGTCATCGCGAAAGAGCAGCTCAAGAAACTAGGCCCGTGACGCCCCAACGCTCCGTCGTTAGGTGAGCGCGCGGTGTCTCCCGGCGTCGCGTTCGCGCCGCACATGCCTCGCGCCGAGTGCAGGGACGGTCCCTTTTTCCTAACGGGACGCACCAGCGCAAGCGTCTGCACGCAAATAACTTACGGCGCCAGGAGCGGGCGGCGTCGCGGCGCCGTCGCTTGGAGCGGATTCTGCAGCGGGAGGCGTGTCACTAGAGACTCGCCGAGGCCCACAAGACGCCGGGTGGTCTCCTGCAAGGAACGAAGAGTATGGGCCTTCGCGCGGACATAACTGGCTTCGCGGGTTTTCTCGCCGGTTTGCCGGCATTTGTTCGGCAGCGCATGACGGAGCCGCGAGCCCGCGAAATCGTCCGCCGGCGCATGCAAGAGCGCGAGCAGAACTTCCTTAACTCCCTCGAGCTGTTCGTCTACGGCAATCCGCGGAGCCCGTATCGCCAGCTGCTGGAGGCGGCGCAGTGCACGTTTGGCGACGTGCGAACGATGCTCGCGAGCGATGGGCTCGAGGCGACGCTTCGGGCGCTGCGTGCGGCCGACGTATACGTGGCGTTCGACGAGTTCAAGGGACTGCGGCCAATCGTTAGGGATGGGCGCGTCATCGAGGCGCGCGCGGAGGATTTCGACAACCCGAACGTCTCGCGCTACCACAAAGTCACCACCGGCGGCAGCACGGGTCGGGCGCGCAACGTGTTGCTGGATCTCGAGCACATGAACGCTCGCCTCGCGATGCACTTGTTAGGCGACAAGTTTCACGGGACCTACGGCCTCCCGACGGCACTCTGGTTCGAGATCCCGCCAGGCAGTGGCTTGGGTAGTGTGCTGCAGCGCGCGCCGACGGGGAGCATTCCCGAGCGCTGGTTCTCGCCGATTCGCGGGACTGGAGATGGCGCCGGGCGACGCGCTCGACTGGCGACGATGGCAACCTTGGCGGTTGCTCGCGCGGCGGGCGCGAAATTGCCGTGGCCCGAGTATCTGCCGCTCGAACGCGCCGACGTGATTGCGCGCTGGGCGGGCGAGACACTCCAACGCAAGGGCGCGTGCGTTATCCGCGCTCACGTGAGCAAGTCGCTGCGGGTCTGTCTCGCGGCGAAGGCGGCCGGAATCGACCTAACGGGAGCGATCGTGACTGGCGGCGGCGAGCCACCCACACGGGCCAAGGTCGCTCAGATCGAGAGCACCGGCGCGCAGTTCCGCTCCGGGTATCACTTCACCGAGGTAGGCACGGTCGGTCTCTCCTGTACCGCGTCGACCGACCCTAACGAGCAGCACCTCTTTTTGGACCACCTCGCCCTCATCCAGGCGCCGCGCGAGGTGCCCGGCTTCGAGCTGTCGGTTCCCTCTTTCCACTACACGACGCTGCTGCCCAGCGCGCCGAAGATCATGCTCAACGTGGAGTCTGACGACTTCGGGATCGTCGAGACGCGCGAGTGTGGCTGTCCGTTCGGCGAAATCGGCTTCACGACGCACATCCGGGACATCCGCAGCTTCCGTAAGCTCACCGGTGAAGGGGTGACCCTCGTCGGCAGTCACGTCGAGAGCATTCTCGAGGAGGACTTGCCGGCCAAATTCGGCGGGAGTCCGCTCGACTATCAGCTCATCGAAGAAGAGGACGAGCAGGGCTTCACGCGCCTGACGATTCTCGTGAGCCCGACGGTTCCTCGAGCCGACGAACAAGCGGTCGTCGCGGAAATGCAGGCGGCGCTGCGCCGACGGGGCGGCGCGGCCGAGTTGTCGCGCGAGCTGTGGAAACAGGCCAGCACGTTCCGCGTGCGTCGCGAGGCACCGCGCCTAACGAGCCGTGGCAAGATGATGCCCTTGCAGCCGCGGTCGCGTCCGACCAGCGAGCCCTCGGCGGGGCCACGCGACTGATGCCCGCATTCACGCATCGGCTTTCGCTGAGCGCTGCGGCGGTGGCGAGCTGCCTGCTGCTCGCGCTTCCGGCCTGCACCAAGGGCGGCGATCAAACCGCCGCCGCCAAAGCACCGCGAAGGAAAATCAACGTCGCGATCCAGCCGTTCATGAGCCACGCGCCGGTGCTCATCGCCTACGCCGACAGCTTCTTTGCCGAGGAAGGGCTCGACATCGAGTTCATCAAAGTCGCGAACTCCACAGAAGCAATTCCGGCGCTGATCAAGGGAGATGTCGACGTTCTTCCCGGGTCCGCGAACCCCGGTCTCTTCAACGCCATGGCGCGCGGGATCGCGGTTCGCATGGTCACGGACCGTGGCTATCTCGATCCTAACGGCTGCTCGTCCGTCGCCATCGCGGTCCCGCGCGGCCGCGCCGCCGCCTTCACGGCGAACCCCAAGCTCGTCAGGCGTGTTTCGGTCGAACGCCAGCACGGCATGCTTTATATGATCGAAAAGGCCTTCGAGAGCGTTGGACTCACTCTGGACAGCCTCGACACCAAGATCATACCACCCCTGCCAGAGGCCGAAGCGTTAGGCAAGGGTACGCTGGACGCCGCGTTCGTCGGCGAGCCCTGGGTCGCCCGAGCGGTGAGCGCCGGGAAAGCGGAAGTGTGGATCCGCATCGAGGACGTGCTCCCCAACCTGCAGAGCGGTTTCATCTTCTACGGCCCCAACCTCCTAACCCGCGATCCGGACGCCGGGCGTCGCTTTCTCGTCGGGTACAGGCGTGGAGTGGCCAAGTTGCTGGAAGGAAAAACTCCGGAGAACGTCGCGCTGCTCGTCAAGGAGACTGGCGATACGCCGGAACTCGTCAGGCAACAATGCTGGCCGGCGATGCGCCCCGACGGTCGCGTCGATCTGACGAGCACGCAGGAGTATCAACGCTGGCTGCAGAAGAAGGGGCTCGTTCCCGACCTCGCGACGCCGGAACAGATGTGGGACCCAAGTTTTCTCGTGTACGCCGATTCGGTGCTGAAACGGCGAGGGAGCGATCGTAGACAATGACGGATCGATGGGTCCGCGCCGCGGCGGCACTTCTCATTCTCGTAGCTGGCGCGTCAGCGTTAGGTGCCCAGTCCCGCGATACGACGACCGCCGCGCGCACGGCCAAGCGCGCGGTGCTTCTGGAGACGTCGACGATCACGGCGACGCGCACGGCGCGCGCAATCCGCGAAGTTCCGGCGAGCGTCGTCGTGCTTCAACCGCTGGACAAAGTCGAGTCGGCAGCGAAGTCGGTGTCCGATTTCCTGCGCGTCATTCCCGGGTATTCGACAAAGGACTATCAGAGCAGCACCGTCACGTCACCGGCGAACACCGCGCCGTCCCTGCGTGGCCTCGGCGGCACCTCGGCGAGCAGAACGCTCGTCCTCCTCGACGGCATCCCGATGAACGAACCCTTCGCCGGCTGGGTGTACTGGCCGCGCGTCCCCTTGGGCCTCGTGCAGCGCGTGGAGGTCGTACGCGGCGGCAGCGCGGGTGTTTGGGGCGATCGCGCGATGGGCGGCGTGATCAATCTCATCACGATCGAGCCCCGCGAAACGGCGATGTCGCTCAAGGCCGCCGCGGGCAATTACGGGGCGATGCGCTCGAGCGTAGTGGGGACCGTTAGGCAGAATCGCTTCGGGCTCCTCTTTGCCGGCGATGCGTCGGGACTGGACGGCTGGCCTAACGTGAAGGAAAGCATTCGCGGGCCCATTGACAAGGAGGTCAACTCACGAGCCAGAGTCCTCTTCGCAAAAGCCCTCTACGATGTGACGCCGCTCCTGCAGCTCCACGTGACCGGCAACTACATGCAGGACAGGAGACACAACGGATCGGTGCTCAAGCGCAATCGTTCTCAGGTTGCCGACGTGCGCAGCGGACTACGCTGGGTCACCGGGGACGGGAATGCGATCAACGCTAGCGTCTACAAGAGCCATACAGACCTCGCTGTGCGCTCCTCGAGCGATGCGCTCGATAGGCAGAGCGAGACGCCCAATCTCAATCAGTTCGACGTTCCGTCCGATGCGATTGGCGCTCAGCTGCAGTGGTCGAGGACTGCATTCCGCAGACACCAGCTTTCGGCTGGCGCCGACGCCTCGAGCGTCAGCGGCGAAGTGAACGAAGATCTCAATTACAATAGGACGACGAGTACGTACACGCGGCGACGTCACGTCGCGGGCAGTCAGCGCCTGCTGGGTGTTTACGTGGGCGATGCTATCTCGCTTGGAGGATCGACGCGGCTCTTCGGCTCACTGCGGCGCGACAGCTGGCGCAACTACGATGCATCGCGCGTCATCCGCAACCTGAGCGACGGCAGCGCAATTGTCGATTCCGCCTACGCGCCGACCGACGACTCACAACTGAGCTACTCCACGGGGATACGGCAGCAGGTGGGCCAGGCGTTCTCGCTCCGAGGCAGCGTGTATCAATCATTCCGTGCGCCGACGGCGAATGAGCTGTACAAGCCGTTCGCGGGCTCGGGAAACGTGATCACGGAGGCGAACGCGGACCTGCGACCTGAAACGCTTCGGGGCGTGGACATCGGCGCGGACTTTTCGGCCAGCACGGCCTTCGCGGCGCGCCTAACGGCGTTTTGGAATACCGTGTACGATCCAGTTCAAGAGATCACAATCGGACTCGCTGGGAGCACGGCGAGAGTGATCGCTCCGTGCGGTCAGATCGCCGCGGGTGGCGCCTGTCGGCAGCGACAGAATCTCGAGGCATTCTATACGCACGGCATCGAAGCCGACGTGGAAGCGTACCCGCATCGATTCTGGTCGCTGCGCGGCAGCTACACCTGGAACCCCACGGAGATCACCAAAGCGCCGACGCAGCCACAGCTCGTTGGAAAGGCGGCGCGCGGCAACTCGCGGCATCAGTATTCGGCCAGCGTCGCCTACAGCAATCCGTCGGTTGCGAACGTGAGCCTAACGACTAGGTTTGTCGGACGACGCTTCGACGACGACCTGAATAGCCTCGAGCTGGAATCGTTCTACGTGACTGACGGCCGCGTGGCTCGTCGCCTGACATCCAAGGCAACGCTCTTCGCGTCGGTGGAGAACATGTTCGACCGCGAATACTCGATCTCACGCGCCGCAAGCGGCTTCGTACGCGTGGGCAGTCCACGGCTCGTTGAAGCAGGACTGCAGTACCAGTGGTAATGCCGCTTCGCAGCGCTAGCGTCATGACGTCTCCTCCCCAGCCGACGCCATCGAACCTAACGCTTCGCCTTCAATGCGATGACGTCGGTTGCATCTACGAGTCCCGCAGCGGCGCAGTCCGCGCACTTCAGAACGTTTCGTTCACAGCGCAGGGCCAAGAGATCGTCAGCATCGTCGGACCCAGCGGTTGCGGCAAGTCGACGCTCTTGCGAATCGTCGCGGGCTTGCAGGCGCCAACGTCGGGACGCGTGTCGTTCGAGGGGAATGGGCCGGATGATCGGCCGCGCTGCGGGCTGGTGTTTCAGGAAGCGGGTGTATTCCCATGGATGACCGTTTTGGACAACCTCGCATTCGGACTCGCGATGCGCGGCGTCGCTCGTGCCGAACGCGTCGATCGCGCGATGGATGTCGCCGTGCGATTGGGGCTGAACGCCTTTCTTTATCACTATCCGCGCGAATTGTCCGTGGGGATGCGCCAACGAGTGGATATCGGACGCGCGTTCGTCGCCGACGCGCCGATCCTCTTGATGGACGAACCATTCGGCGCACTGGACGCGCAAACACGGCGGGTGTTGCAAGAGGAGCTGCTCTCGATCTGGCAAGCGAGCCAGAAGCTGGTGCTCTTCATTACGCACGACATCGACGAGGCAGTCCTGCTGGCGGATCGCGTGATCGTATTGAGTGGGCGGCCGGGCATGGTGCGCGACGAAATCACAGTTCCGCTTCGGCGACCGCGGGATCTCGCGCGCGACCGGTCGCGCATCCACGAGCTGACGTCGCACATCTGGCAGCTGCTGGAAGCCGACGTTAGGCGCGAGCTGTCCATCCCGCGATGACGGCAAAACCACTGCAAGAGCCCGGCGATAGCGTCTTCTACCGCTGGGGCGCGCTCGGCATCGTCGTCATTGTTGCCGCCCTCTGGGAGCTGGCCGTCCGCACGCACGTCGCGTCGGGAATATTTGTGCCGGCGCCCAGCGAGATTTTTCGCGTGCTCGCGCAAGGTCTGTGGGGAGGATCCCTGCTCGCCGCGTTGGGCACAACGGCGTTGCGCGTCGTAGCAGGCCTGCTCATCGGCGGACTGGCCGGCGCCCTTTTCGGTTTACTGATGGGAGCGTCGCGCCGCCTCTCGCGGCTGCTCAATCCGCTCATCGCGGCCGTGCACCCTATCCCGAAGCTGTCACTGCTCCCGCTGTTCATGGTGTTTTTTGGATTGGGAGAAACACCGAAAGTGATTGTCGTCAGCGCGGCGGCATTCTTCCCCATGCTGCTGAGCACGATGGCTGGCGTTAGGCATATCGCCGCGGTGCATTTCGATGCCGCGCGCACGTATGGCGCGTCGCGGCGCCAGCTCATAACGAGCGTCGTCATTCCGGGGAGTGTGCCGATGATGCTTGCCGGACTTCGCCTCGCAGCCAACATCGCCTTCCTGTCGGCGATCGCCGTCGAGATGGTTGCCGCGAAGAATGGACTGGGAGCGGAAGTGTGGCTCGCCTGGCAAGTCCTGCGTCTGGATGCGCTGTTCGCGACGCTCGTGGTGATCGCGGCTGTAGGTGTCGTCGTGAATGTCGCGCTTCGGCGCCTGTCGCGGCGGATCGCACCGTGGCTGACGGCGCGCGAGTTGACGATCTAACCGAGCGCGCCCGTGAACAACGAGGGCACGCTCTTCAGAACTGACGTCGTAAAGGCGCAGCTGCGATCGCGTTCGGTTCGCTCGAGCGCGGTAACAGTGGCGTTTCGCGCGGCGCAGATGCTGGTGTTCCTTGGTTCGGCGATGATACTCGCCCGAGTGCTGTCGCCTTCGGACTTCGGCGTACAAGCCATGGTTCTACCGGTCGCTTTTCTCGCCAACAACATCGCGAACCTGAGCCTGCAGAGCGCCGTGATCCATCGCGAGTCCCTCGACAGCGACGACGCCAATGCCCTGTTTCGTGGCTCGTTAGGTATCAACCTCCTGGTGGTTGGCGCGATGGCCGCGCTCGCGCCCTTGATGGCGAAGCTCTACCACGAGCCTCGCGTCACCGGCGTCGCGCTCCTGTGGGCCCTAACGATCTACGCCGCCACGTTCTCGGCGGTTCAGGAAGCGCTGCTCAAGCGGCAGATGCTGTTCGGCGTCGTGATGAAAGCGCAGCTGGCCGCCCTTGTACTCTCGGTGATTGTCGCTGTCGCCGCCGCCTTGCTCGGCCTCGGCTACTGGTCGCTCATGCTGCAAGTGACGGTCATGGAATTGACGCGCGTGGTAGTCATTTGGTTTGTCTGCCCTTGGCGGCCGTCGAGACTTGGTAAAAGCAGCGGACTGACTGCCACTGCGATTCGACGCTATTGGTTCAGCCTTTCTACTTCGCGATTGGTCTCGTGGATCGGCGACCAGTTGGATCGTGTCGTGGTCGGTTCCGTTGGTGGCGCGCTCGCCTCTGGTCTTTACGACAGTGCCAAACGCTGGGCGGGATTTGCTTTCCAGGAGTTGTACCTGTCGCTCTCGGACGTCGCAGTGGGAAGCTTGAGCCGAGTGCGTGAGGATCGCGAGCGGTACCGTACGTACCTGCGCAACGTCTTCCTCCCGATCCTCTCGCTATCGCTCCCGGTGATGGCGTTCATGTACGTCGAAGCGCGACAGGTGTTGCACGTGATGTTAGGCAACCAATGGCTCGATGCCGATCGCTTCGTTCGCATGATGTGCATCGCGACGGCGAGCGCTTCGGTCGGAAAGCTCATGCTCTGGGTTTACATGTCGCTCGGACAAACCGACCGGCAGCTGCGTTGGACGTTCGTCACGACTCC
>CBQVAZ010000116.1:0-8989 GCA_967720205.1 uncultured Gemmatimonadaceae bacterium
CGAGCGCGAAACAAGAGGAGACGCGGCTACGTCGGCTCCAGATGCTCATTGCCGATTGCGCTAGGGCCAAACCAAATTGGCCGCTCAAACCCATCCCCAAATAGCCCCGGAGCTCTGGTGAAGCGCGTCCTCAAGTGGATCGGCATCACGTTAGGCAGTTTGCTCGCACTCGCCCTGGTGGCCGTAGGCGTGCTCTACGCGCTGAGCGGAAGGAAGTTGGCCCGCAAGCACGAAGTTGCTGCCGAGCCGGCGCTGACAATTCCGAGTGATAGCGCGACGATTGCTTGGGGCGCGCATCGCGTCAACTCGCTGCCGTGCGGTGCGTGCCACGGCGCTGATTTGGGCGGGAACGTTTTTTCCGACGCCGGCCCCTTCGCATTGTTCGCGGCGCCTAACCTCACGCGCGGCAAGGGCGGCCGTGTCCCAGCGCTCAGCGACGTGGAGTGGGAGCACGCCATTCGCCACGGCGTTAGGCGCGACAGCACGTCACTCGCGGTCATGCCGAGCGAGGTCTTTCACGCGATCTCCGATCAAGACATGACGGCGATGATCGCATATCTCAAACAAATACCGCCTGTGGATCGCGAGGTGCCTCCCCTCAAGCTGCGTATAATCGGGCGCGTCGTGCTCGGCCTGGGACAGGTTCCTCTTGCCGTCGACACAACACCGCGCACGCCGCACGTCGCGGCTGTCGATACGACGACGGGCGTCGTGTACGGTCGTTACCTCGTGTCGATTTCGGGATGCCAGGGTTGTCACGGCGAATCGTTTTCCGGCGGCCCCGGCTTCGGGCCCAACGATCCACCCGTCGCGAACATCACACCCACCGGAATCGGACACTACAAGGAGGCGGATTTCATCCGGGCGATGCGCGAGGGCATAGGTGCGAAGGGCTTTCCGATCGACTCATCGATGCCGTGGAAATACTTCGGCAAGTTCTCGGACAATGAGCTGCGCTCGATCTTCAGTTTCTTGCAGACTCTTCCGCCAAAGCAGTTTCGCGAACCCTAACGCGAAGTCCGACATCTGTCGGCCGGTGAATTTCGCGCGCGCATGATCGTTTTCGCGCCGGGAAGCATCTAACAAGGGCAGTCGGCAAGCAATTCCCCTTGTAAAACGTTGCGTGTGTGCTAAGAATTTAGCATGTTGCTAAAAACTTAGCATACCGCGCCCAACGTCTACCGCTTCCACCGATGTCACCTGCCCCGTCTTCACGCCGCGGGCGCGCTTGCGCGCTCTTTTGCCTAACTATTCCTTGCGCGCTGGCGGCGCAGGCTCCACAGACTGCGAGCAACGGCCGCACAGCCGATCGAGGCCACGAGATTCCGGTCCCGACGGCGCATGCCACGAGGCGCACGAGTTCAATCAACATCGACGGCGTGCTCAACGACTCCGCGTGGGCTGCTGCACCGCCGGTCACTGAGTTCACGCAAACAGATCCGGACGAGGGCAAGCCGGGGACCGAGCGCACCGAATTCCGCTTCCTGATCGACGGCGACGCGCTCTACATCTACGCCAAACTGTCCGACAGCAAGGGCGCGGCCGGCGTGACCACTCGGCTCGTTAGGCGCGACGAGGATTTCAGCTCCGACTTCATCCATGTCGTCATCGACGGCTTCCACGATCACCTGGGTCGCGCATTCTTCGAGCTCAACCCGTCGGGATCGAAGAGAGATCAGCTAGGGATAGGTCTTTCCTGTTGCGATTCCGGCTGGGATCCAATATGGCAAGCCGCGACGCGCATCGACGCGGAAGGTTGGACCGCCGAGATCCGCATTCCGCTGAATCAGCTGCGCTTTGGCAGTGAGCCCAAGCAAATGTGGGGACTTCAGATCCGCCGCTACATCCAGCGGAAGAACGAATGGCAGCAATGGGCCTTCTGGCGAAAGAATGAACCGGGTGGGCCGAGTCGCTTCGGACATCTCGATGGGCTGGAGATCCGCAAAGCCGCGCGTCACCTGGAGCTCCTACCGTACGTCGCGGCAAAGTCTTCGCACCTCTCGACTGCGGCGGGCGATCCGTTCCATAGCAGCGCCGACCAATCGATGCGCGCCGGGCTCGATCTCAAGTACCTGCTCAGCTCGAACCTAACGCTGGATGCCACGATCAATCCCGATTTCGGCCAGGTCGAAGTCGATCCAGCTGTCGTGAACCTGACGGCTTTCGAGTCGTTCTTCCCCGAGCGCCGACCGTTCTTCGTCGCCAGCTCCGGCGTCTTCGGCTTCGGCGGGTTCAGCTGCTTCTTCTGCAGCAACGTCTCGTCACTCAGCGCGTTCTACTCGCGGCGCGTCGGCCGCGCACCGACGGGCGCCGATCTCGCATACGCCTCTGGCCCGTTCGCAGACGTCCCCGATGCCACGACGATCCTCGGGGCCGGCAAGATCACGGGGCGCACCGCGAACGGATGGACGATCGGTCTCATGGATGCGGTGACGAACCGCGAAGAAGCGACTGTCCAGCTGCCTGATGGATCGCGCACAAGTCGCGTGGTGGAACCTCTCGCGAATTACTTCGTCGGCCGAGTACGCAAAGATCTCAAGCAGGGCAACTTTGTTGTCGGCGGAATCCTGTCGTCCGTCACGCGAAACCTCGACGAAACGTTCACACCGCGCCTAACGAAACACGCGGAAGTCATCGGCACCGACTGGACGTACACCTGGAAGAATCGCACGTATAGCTGGAGCGGCGTTACCGCGATCTCGAACCTGGAAGGCGATCCGCGCGTCGTCTTAACGCGTCAGCGTTCCAGCGCACGGTACTATCAGCGTCCCGATCGTGAGGCGCGCAGCACGGGCGGATTCTTCAGCAATGCGCTCGACTCGACGGCGACAACGATGCGCGGCGGCGGATTCTACTCGCGTCTCGCGAAGGATGCGGGGAACTGGATGTGGGAAACCAGTATCAACGCGCGCACGCCAGGCTTCGAAACCAATGACGTCGCGCTTCAGCAGCGCGCGGACTATCTGTGGTATAGCGGCAACGTCTTCAGGTACTGGTCCAAACCAGGAAAATGGTACCGCGACTTCAGCATCATCACGGGCGCGCAGCGGCAAATGAATTACGACGGCGACCTGACCGACGCACAGGCGCACTTCTTCATCTCGAGTACAACGCCGCAGTTCTGGAACTACAGCGCGTTCTACATCCTTCGTCCTGCTGTCTTGGACGATCGTTTGCTGCGTGGTGGTCCGGTCGTGAAGCGACTCGGTGGCGATTTCTTCCAGATGAGCGTCTCGAGCGACTTCCGCAAACCGTTAGGCGTCCAAACCGAAGCCGGCTTCGCGACGAACAACTCCGGCGGCTGGGGGACGAACCTCGGTCTTTTCGTGCGCTATCGACCATCGTCGCGCGTGATGATGTCGATGGGTCCGTCCTGGGATGCCTCGGGCGCGTTGTTCCAGTACGTCACCGCTGTGCGCGATTCAACGGCGCCCAACTTCTATGGTTCTCGCTACGTCGTATCAGGTCTCGATCAGAAGCAGATCGCGCTCGATACGCGCTTGAACCTGACCTTCTCGCCGACAATGACGTTCGAGATGTACGCCCAGCCTCTGATCGCGAGCGGCGCCTACCACGACTTCAAGGAGTTCGACGCGCCACGTCAGGCAGGCTTCAGCATCTACGGGAAGGACAAGGGAACTGTCACCACGCAGACGGACGCGAGCGGCTCGATCACGCAATACACGATCGATCCGGACGGCACCGGACCGTCGCGCAGCTTCGTAGTACCGAATCCGGACTTCAACTTCCGGTCGCTGCGCGGCAGCGCGCTCTTCCGCTGGGAGTATCGTCCGGGATCGGTACTGTACGTCGCCTGGACGCACAGCCGCAGCAGCAGCATCCCGTTAGGCAACTTCGAGTTCTCGCGCGACTGGAACGGGCTCTTCGACTCACGGCCGGACAACATCTGGCTCGTGAAGGCGAGTTGGTGGCTGCCTAAGTAGGAAAAAGCGGCAGCGCAGACAAACGCAGAGAAACCAAGACAGACGCGGACGGATTGATTGACAAAGCGGTGTGCAGCGGCACCGCTTATTGCCAAGCGCGGCCGTTTTCCTTCAATTCATGTCCGCGTAAGTCTTTCTCTGTCCGCGCTCGTCCGCGCTGCCGCTTCTATGACATTCAGAATCGCTGGCCTAACGCTGGCCACGCTCGTCGCGCTTGGATGCGCGCCGGACTCGGCGCCGCGTTCGAGCAAGTACGACGACCTCGTGACGCTCTTCAATGAATGGAGAGCGTTCCAGAAGCCGAAGCTCGTCGATGGCGTCGCCGACTATTCAGCCGCAGCAATTGCGACGCAACAGCGGGAGCTTGCGTCGTACAAACGACGCCTCGCGGCGATGGACACGACGGGTTGGTCCATCCCGCAGCAGGTCGATTATCACATCGTTAGGGCCGAGCTGAGTGGGATGGAGTTCGACCATCGGGTGCTCAAACCGTGGGTTCGAAATCCGGCCTTCTACGTCTCGATCTTTCCGTCGCAGAGCGATGTCCCGGCGCGCGAAGGGCCCGTCGCGTTCGGCGCGATCGAGCTGTGGACGTACCAGTTCCCGTTGTCAGCCGAGCAGGCGAGCGAACTCTCTACGAAGCTCGAGGGCGTCCCTGCTGTACTGCGCCACGCACGTGAGAACCTCACTGGCGATGCGCATGATCTGTGGGTCGCTGGGATCCGCTCATTCAAGGATCAGAGCCGAGATCTGGCGTCGCTGGATCGTTCAGTTAGTGGCCATGCGGAGCTGGCGCTCAGCGTTAGGCGGGCCAGGGATGCAACGGACGAATTCGTGCTCTGGCTGGAGAAAGAGGCTCCTACCAAAAACGAGCGTTCCGGAGTAGGAATCGCCGACTACAACTGGTACCTCGCGAACGTCCATCTCATCCCATTCTCCTGGCAGGAGCAGGTCGGGATCATGCGCAGCGAGCTGGCCCGCGCGAACGCGTCGCTGCGACTGGAAGAAGAGCGCAATCGCGCGCTGCCCGTACAGCAGCTCGTCGCGAGCGAGGACGAGCATACGCGACGCTTCAACGCCGCCGTCACCGAGTACATGAAGTTCCTTGCCGATCGCGACGTGGTGACGATCCGACCTTACATGGACAGCGCACTGCGTGCGCGCATCGGGACGTACAGCGCCGGAGTCCCCGATACGCTGCGCGAGTTCTTCACGCAGTCGGACTATAGAGACCCAGTCGTTATGCGTACGCACGGCTATCACTGGTTCGATCTCGCGCGCATGACCCGAGAGCCTCACGAGAGTCCGATCCGCCGCGCTCCCTTGCTCTACAACATCTTCGATGATCGTGCCGAAGGGATGGCGACAGCCATGGAAGAGATGATGATGCACGCCGGACTCTTCGACACCCGGCCACGCTCGCGCGAGTTGATCTGGATTCTGCTGGCACAGCGAGCCGCTCGCGCGTTAGGCGACCTCCGCATGCATGCCAATGAATTCACGATGGAGGAAGCCGTCAACTTCGCCTCGTTATCGACGCCGCGCGGCTGGCTGCGCAAGGACGGGAGCACGGTCTGGGGCGAGCAGCATCTCTATCTGCAGCAGCCCAGCTACGGGACGAGCTATATCATCGGCAAGATTCAGATCGAGCAGCTCATCGGCGATCTTGCGCGCCAGCAACGCGCGCAATTCACGCTCAAGAAGTTCATGGATGCCTTCAACGCTGCCGGCATCATCCCTGTCACGCTCATCCGCTGGGAGTTGACGGGCGATCCGTCCGAAGTGCGCCGTCTGGCTGAACTACAGTAGGGGCCGTGCAGAGTCACAGCGGGGTCAGACTCCGCGCGGAGTCTGACCCCGCCTTGGAGTCTGACCCCGTGCAGCAGTGTGCATATACGCGGCATCCAAGGAGTGACGCGCATTCTCCGCCATTCGAGAGGAGTCGATCATGCTGAAAAAACGCTGGATTGTAGCGCTCCCCGCTGTGCTCCTGGCCACCGGCTTCGCACGCTATGCGGGCGGCTGGGCCGTCGTGAGCGTTCAGGACCTTCCGGACTATGCCGTTGCCGGTCAGCCTCTAACCCTGACGTACACAGTACGGCAGCACGGCAATAACCTGCTGAGCGATCTACGCGGCTCCGTCATCGCGCGCTCGCGAGATGCGACGATCGAGGTGCCGGCAAAGGCGGCGCCGCCGGCTCAACCGGGCACTTACTCGGCAACGCTCACGTTGCCTAACGCCGGTGATTGGGCGGTGACGATCGAAAGCGGATTCGGAAAGAGTAGAGTCGCGTCCATTCCAATGCGCGCGCTCGAAGCCGGCACGAAGCCGCTTCCTGCGATGACGCCCGACGAGCGCGGACGCCGCCTATTCGTCGCGAAGGGTTGTGTGACGTGCCATACGCATAGCGACTCGAAAGCGGAGTTTGGCAGCGACGTCGCTCCGGAGCTGACTGGAAAGAAGTTCGCGCCAAGCTACCTCTCGGAGTTCCTCGCGAACCCGTCGATCAAGCCACCGACGAAAGACATGCGCATGCCGAACCTCAATCTCAAGCGGCAGGAGATTTCGGCGCTGGTCGCGTTCATCAATTCCGATCGCAAAGTCGCCGTCGCTTCGAATAAACCGTAACAAGCTTCACCGCAGAGAACGCGGAGAACACAGAGGACGACGTTTCTATTTGGGAACACAACGCTCTCCTCTGCGTCCTCTGCGTTCTTTGTGGTTGAAGGCTCTTGCAGACTTCGACTTTGTGTCGTAAAGTGCTTTCATCGAACTGCTCGGAGGCCCGATGAAAGCCGTTCACGCACTCCTCACGCTCATCGTCGGAGTTGGATTCGGACTCACTTGGCTGCGCGCATTTTGGAACAGGCCAAACACCGCGAGCACTGCGGTTCTGTGTGCGCCGCTCGCGGCCGCGTTGCTCGGCCTCAGCCACTGGGTTGCTTACGACTTCTCGCTCGGTCACTGGGCTAGCGATTTCAGTCTCCTGCAGGCGCTCTTCAATGTCGCAGTGACTGTCGTTCTGCTCTCGCGCCGGCGCGCGATCGCATAACACGTCGAGGCGTTGCCCCGCCTCGAACGTCTTCCCATACTCTCGCGTTTCGCGTCATTAACGCGGGAGGTTCAACTGCTGACTCGCGCATCGCTCGCGCCCTGGCGGCAAGGCGCTCTTCTCGGAGCTGTGATCGGTACCGCGTTTCTTGGCGTCGGCGGACGCGCCGCGATGCGCGGCATCGCGATGTCCCAGGGTGCGGCCACCGGATTCTCGCTCGGCGGCTCGCTGACCGTAGTCCTACTTGGCGCGGCGGCCGGGCTAGCGGCTGGGCTGATCTACGTGGCGTCGACCAAACTCGCAGGCAACCGCATGTGGTGGGCGAGATTGCTCTTCGCGGTCGTGGTTTTGGCCATCACGCTTCGCGGCCTTCGACCGGTCGATGCGCTAAGGCTCAGCTTGTTCCTTCCCCTCTTCTTCGCCTACGGCGTCGTCTTCGACAGACTCTGGGCGAGACGCTCGGCAGCCGTTCCGACCCAATCCGAGACGGTCCAGGCGACGTAGCATTCGGATATGCCCTGTTCCTGAATGACCGTTGCCCCTTTCACTCTCACACCGGCGAGCCCGAATGCTGCTCAGCCGAGCGATTCCAAGCTCGGCGTGGGAAGTCGGCGCACGCTCGGCGAGCTCTATGACCAGTTTGGCGGCATCGCTTACAGCTTGGCTTACTCGATCACGGCGGACCGCGAGAGAGCGGAGCGAGTCGTGACGTTGTCGTTCGCGGCGGCGTGGAATGAGCACGAGCGCGGACGCGTAGCGCCTCAGCAGTTCCTTTTTTCGCTCATGAGCACTGTGCGGGCGAACGCCGTTGCGCGCAGAGGCACGCATCGCGCCGAGACGGCCGTGGCGCGATTCGACTCGTCAGCTACTGGCACAAACGGCGGATCAGTCGAGCAAGCGGTCGCTCATGCCTTACGAGAGTTACCGGACACACAGCGCAACGTTCTTGCGCTGGCATATTTCGGCGGTCTGGCTGTCGGAGAAATCGCAGCCGAACTGCAGGCACCAATAAGCTACGTGAAAGAGAACCTTCAGGCTGCGATGCGCCATTTGCGGTCCGTCCTAACGAGGCGGCCGACCAGCGTGGTGTCTGTATGAGCAGCCACGAACGCTGGGCTGAATCCGCGGCAGCGTACGCGATCGACGCGCTCGACACGAGCGAGCGAGCGGCGTTCGAGGAGCACCTCTCCACGTGCGCCGCGTGTCGTGCTGACGTGGAAGAGCTGCGCGAGGCAGCCGCAGTGCTTGCTTTCGCTGCCCCGTCAGGGGGAACCCCAAGCGCCGAGCTGCGCGAGCGCGTGCTGCTCGAAGCGCGCGACGTTCGACCCATCGAGTCGGCTCGATCGCGAGGTAGACCGTTCACGGTGCTGCCGTGGCTGGCAGCCGCGGCTTGCCTAACGCTTGCCGTCCTCACTGGTGTGTCGCTGCTGAGGGAGCGGGACGAGCGTGCGCGTCTCGCGTTGCAGCTCGAGCACGTTCGAACTGACCTCGCGGTGCGCGACTCCACGATCGCAGCGTTCCTTGGGCCCGAAGTGCACGTCGTCTCTCTCAGTCCAACGGGCGAGAAACCGTCGATGCGCGTGTTCTGGAACCACACGCGGAACGTCTTCATCGTTACTGCTTTCAACGTCCCCCGCGCTCCAGACGGCAAGACGTACCAGCTCTGGGCGATCCGTAAGGGACAGCAGCCGCTCTCGATGGGGACGTTCAACACGGACGCCAATGGGCGGGCGACAGCGATCCTCGCCGTAGCCGATGTCATTGCAGATGGCGGCTTCATCGACATCTGCGGCCTAACGATGGAACCTGCCGGCGGATCGAGTCAGCCGACGGAGACCCCCCGGCTTGTCGGCGAGTGGCGTCACATTGACTAGCCCGCGACGACGTTGCGATCCCAACCAGAGCACCGCAGCTGAGTTCGCTTCGGGCCACGGCCCGGACGATGCAGGGTTATGCTGTTATATGGATCACAATCTGCGCTATGCGCCTAAA
>CBQVAZ010000117.1:0-8935 GCA_967720205.1 uncultured Gemmatimonadaceae bacterium
GCGGAACCGGTTCGCCGTCTTCGCGAAGCCCGTCTAAGTGAAGTGCAACCGCCTCGCCGAACTTCTGGCGTCTGCTGTCGCGCGTTAGGCTGCCCGCGACTAACGGACATGCTCGCGCACGTGTGACGCCGCCACGGGGTCGACCAGGGGTGCGTTGAGCAGACCCTCGACCGGGCGTTCGGTTGGTCGCACCGCGCGGCGGAGTAAACGGTGGATCGCTGCACCGACGCCTGCTCCTGCGAGCGCACTGAGGCCACCGACCATGAACAGAACGGGCGAATAGAGTGTGGCGCCGCGCAGCAAGTGGAGAGCGTAGAGGCCGACGGGTAGCGCAGCTCCTGCGAGCGCTCCCCACAGTAGCATCCGGCGCCGCGTGAGCCGATTCGGATCGTTCGTTTTGGCGCCCACCCAAACCGCGAGCGAAAACGTGAGTCCGCCAACGGCGCCCCAGAGTGCCGCAGCCGACTCCCACATCGCGAGCAAGCGCAGCCACCGTCGGAGTTGCTCCGCGGTGGCCCAAGGCAAGCGCCATGCGTCGTATCGGACGAGAAAGACAAGAAAGCCGATAGCTGCGCCAATCCCGGCCCACGTAAGGACCGTACCAACGAAGCCCCGAAGGCGACGCCAAACAGTCATGGAGGCCACCTCGTGATATCGACGGCCAGCCTAACTGGCGGCGGGTCGCCTAACGAACTACGAACTGTACGCGTCACAATGATTTGCTCATGCGCACGAGCGGGACCGGAACGCCGCCGCGGTCGTCCATGATTCGCTCTTCCTGCTGATACCCGAAGCGGCTGTAGAGCGGCTCGCCTGCCATAGTAGACATCAACTCCATTCTGCTGAAGCCTTCGGACCGCGCCGCGGCTTCGCACAATGAGAGGATAAGCCGTCCCACACCTTTGCGGCCGTGGTTTGGGTGAGTGTACATCGCGCGAATGCGCGCCGCATCCTTCTTTGGGTCGAGTACGGCCGCGCTTCTCCCCGTAGTCTGATCGCTGCCATACAGAGTCGCGCGGCGGCTCCATCCGCCACAGCCAGCGAGCTCGCCGTCGGCCTCCACAACGAAGTACGTCCCGTCGTCGATGAGCTGAGTGTCGAGGCCCATGATCGCGCGACTCGACGCGATCTGGCTGTCATCGAGGAACGGCTTTTGGAGCTCCGCTATCGCGGCGTCCATCAATTCTCGCAGCGCCTCGAGATCCCCGCGGCCTGCGACCCTATGAGTCAAAGTTGGAGTTGTCATGGCTCCGCTTCCTAACGTTCTTTAGTTCTTGCGCCAACGCGCCGCCAGCGCAGGGAGCGAACGTGTTTCGGAACTGCGGCCAAGATATCACTGCGCTCGGCCTGGTCCTCGTCGGCGCATTCGCGTGCCGCACTAATCCCGGGCGCGCAGCATCGGCGACGTCGGTGCGCGAGGGAGTCTTCGACTACTCGGCAAACGCGCAGCGTTATGAGCTGCGCGGCATTGTGCGAATGACGGCTGACACAGTCGTGCTCGAGCCGAGGGACGGTACGTGTCGGCCAGCTTTCGCGCCGCGCGATCGACAGTTCGCCCTTTACGAATGTGCCGGTCCTCCAGAGCTTGGCCAACTCGAGCTGCGGATCGACCGCCAGAATCCGCAGGTGGCGTCCAAGTGGCGCGCGACATTCAAAGTGCAGCGGCAACGCGTGGTCTGCGCGAAGGACGCGGTCACCGTGGACGGCCAGCGGATCTGCATGAAATCCGAGACTGAGAACTATGAAGAAACGATGACGCTTACCGGTCCGCTGCGAATTCGCCCTCGGCGCGGAACCGGCTAGCGTGCCTAACGCTCTCATCTCCGCCTCGCTCGCCGTCGTCTCGATCGCTACGGCAGCAGCTGCACAGCGACCGCCCACGATGGGCGGCGTACCGGCTGCACGCTGGATCGCCGACACCTCGGCGTCGCCTAACGGCTTCGGCGTATACCACTTCCGGCGCGTGTTCGACCTCTCCTCGAAGCCGGATCGTTTCGTCGTCAACGTCTCGGCGGACAACCGCTACCGGCTGCTTGTGAATGGCCAGCCTGTCTCGTCGGGGCCGCAACGCTCCGATCTCGCGCATTGGCGTTATGAAACCGTCGACTTGGCACCTGCGTTGCGCGCGGGACGCAACGTATTCGCCGCGACTGTGTGGAACTGGGGAGTCGATCGGCCGGTGGCGCAGGAGAGTCGGCGCACGGCTTTTCTTCTGCAGGGCACGACCGAGCAAACGGCCGTTGTGAGCACCGGTCGGCCGGGCTGGCATGTGCTGCGCGACGATGGGTATTCGCCGCTTTCGATCAAATCGTCTGACTTCGGCTACTACGCGGCGTCACCGGGAGAGTCGCTCGACGCTAAGGTCTATCCTTGGGGATGGGAAGACGCGGCCTTCGTAGACGCGGTGTGGCCAATGGCTGGAAGTCTCGAAGTCGCGCAGTCGAGCGGGACGGACGCGTACGGCGTGGTCAGCACGTGGCAGCTGGTGCCGCGCAGCATCCCGCCGATGGAAGAGACGCCTACGCGCTTCGCATCTGTTCGCAGAGCGGAGGGCATCGCGCCTAACGATGCAGTTCTTCGCGGTGCGGGGGACCTTGTGGTGCCGCCACGCACGCGGGCCGCGCTGTTGTTGGACCAGGGTTTCCTAACGACTGCTTTTACGGCGTTGGAGACGAGTCGAGGCGCCGCGGCTGTTGTCTCGCTGACGTACGCCGAGGCGCTCGTTGATGCCGATGGCCGCAAAGGACATCGTGCAGAAGTAGCAGGCAGGCGCATCTTCGGTATTCGCGACGAGTTCAAGCTCGATGGCGGGGCGCACCGCCGCTTTCGCACGCTCTGGTTCCGCGCGTATCGCTTCGTGCAGCTCGATGTGCAGACGGCGGACGAGCCGCTCACCGTGCACGACGTTCACGGAGTCTTCACCGCGTATCCGTTCGTCGAGCGCGGGCGCTTCGCGAGCGATGCGGCGTGGATCGACAGCGTGTGGGCGATGAACTGGCGCACGGCGCGAGTGTGCGCCAATGAGACGTACTTCGATACGCCGTATTACGAGCAGCTTCAGTACCTCGGCGACACGCGCATCCAGGCGCTCATTTCGCTCTACGTCGCCGGCGACGACCGATTGGTGCGCAACGCCATCGAGCACTTCGACTGGTCGCGCACGTCGGACGGCCTAACGGCGAGTCGGTATCCGTCGGCGTTGCCACAGTACATCCCGCCGTTCTCGCTCATCTGGGTGATGATGCTGCACGACTACTGGATGCTGCGCGACGATCCTGCGTTCGTGCGACGCTTTCTCCCCGGCATGCGCGGCGTACTCGGCTGGTTCGAACGGCGCGTCGACTCGACGGGGTTCGTTAGGGCAGGTGAGACGCCGTGGTGGGGCTTCGTCGACTGGGCGCCGCAGTGGGATAGGGGCGCTCCACCCGGGGCCGAATCGGGTCACTCGGCGGCAGTGACCCTTCAGTATGTCTACGCGCTCGATCGTGCTGCAGAGTTGGAGTCGGCGTTAGGCGCGCGCCAGCTCGCCGCTGGCTATCGCGCTCGGGCCAATTCGATCCGCGCCGCCGTTCGGGCACGCGCGTGGGATCCCGCGCGGCGACTCTTCCGTGATTTACCCGACTCGGCGCTCTTCAGCCAGCAGACGAACGTGCTCGCTGTTTTGGCTGGCGCGGTGCCCGCCGCGGATCGGCGCGCGCTTCTCGAACGGGTCCTCGCTGACACGACGCTCGTGCGCGCGACCTACTACTTCAGCTTCTATGTGCTCGAGGCGCTTCGAGAGGCAGGGCTCGGCGATCGTTATGTCGAGCAGCTCGCGCCGTGGCGAACAATGCTCGCGATGGGGTTCACGACGACGCCGGAAGCACCTGAGCCGTCGCGATCGGACTCGCACGCCTGGAGCGCGCATCCGAATTACGGACTGCTCGCTACAGTACTCGGTGTGAGGCCTAACGCGCCGGGATTCCGCACAGTGCTGATCGAGCCGCACCTCGGTGCGCTCGTTCGGGCTGAGGGACGTGTGCCGCATCCCCGTGGTGACGTCGACGTCCGCCTAACGCGCGTCGGGGCCAGCGGGCTGCACGCGTTCGTGACGTTGCCGGCCGGCGTGAGCGGGACGCTTGTCTGGCGGGGTCGGCGCACCGCGCTGCACGAGGGTCGCCAGGAACTGACGCTCTAACTCCAGTCGAAGGCATCTGAGTCCTGGGTGAAGGCAAGCTCAGCGCCGAAGCGCGAACGGCGTTCTTCTATCAAAGGTGCGAGGCTGCGCGTAGTATGTCGCCGGAGCATGCGACACTTCACACAAAGGAGAAGAGATGTTTCTGGCAACGACAAGGGTTGAGGATTTTGACCACTGGTTCAAAATCTTCTCAGCCAAGAGCGCTGAAAAGCGGATGCAGCACGGGTCCAAGGGCTCGACAGTCTTTCGCGATCCGAATGAGGCCGACCGGGTCTGGGTGCTTTTCGACTGGGATGAGGAGGGCTTCAAGAATTTCGTTTCCGACCCAGAGGTCCCGCCGATCCTCAAAGAAGCCGGGCACAAGAGTAAGCCTCAGACGGCGGAGTTCGGCGGCAAGTGCTACGCGTAGCTATAGCTCCCATGGAAGTCATTCGGGCGCTGCACGGATGTATGTCGTCTAAGGCTTGAGCGGCGGTTCGTGTCGACATTTAGGCGCCTAACGCTTGGCTCATAAGCCGCGGACGCCGCATCCGTGCGGCGACGTCGACGTCAGCCTAACGCGGGTTTTGCTGCGCGTAGTATGTCGCACGAGCGCAAGACACTTCCACAAAGGAGAAAGACACGTTTCTGGCAACGACAAGGGTTGAAGATTTCGGCCACTGGTTCAAACCTTATCAGCCACCAGCGCTGAAAAGCGGATGCAGCACGGGTCCAAGGGTTCGACCGTCTTTCGCGATTCTAACGACCGACCGAGTCTGGGTGCTCTTCGACTGGGATGAGGAGGGCTTCAAGAACCAGGAGGAGACAATGGGGAAGATGCAGTTTGCATTGCATGCACTTCCGAAGCGCCGCCCACGGGCATGGCGCGCAATCGCGACAAGCTTCCTGCTGGCTCTCGTTATGCGCGGAACGGCATCGGCGCAGCCGATAGCGATCACTGGAACTGTTACATCAGCGGGCGGTGCGACTCTGCGCGGCGTAACGGTGCGCGTGGTCGGGAGCGATGTCGCCGTGCTCACCGGTGCCGGTGGGAAATACGCGATCAACGCTCCTTCGGATGGCTCACTGTCGTTCACGCTTCTTGGACAGCATCCCCAGACCGTGCAGGTTGGCGGACGCAGACAGATTGATGTCCAGATGCAAGCGATGGCCTACCTGGAGCAGGTGGTCGTCACCGGCTACTCCGAGGAACAACGGCGCGCTGACATCACGGGAGCCGTCGCGAGCGTCAACTTCGAGGCGGCGAACAAACTTACGAGCGCGAGCGTCCTGCAGAAGCTCGACGCCAACGTGACCGGCGTAACGGTTGACGCCAGCGGTTCACCAGGCTCACGCAGCACCGTCCGCATCCGCGGGTTCAGCTCGTTCCAGAACAACGATCCCTTATACATCATCGACGGCACACCGGTTCAGGATTCGTACATCAATTTCCTGAACCCTAACGACATCGCATCCATTCAGGTTCTCAAGGATGCGTCGACAGCGTCGATTTACGGTTCGCGCGCGAGCAACGGCGTCATCATCATCGAGACGACCAAGAGAGGGTCCGTCGGACCGCCGCGTGCCACGCTGAAAGTCCGAACCGGTATCGCCTCGCCTGTGCGCGGCTACGATGATTTCTTGATTCTCGACGCGCTGCAATACTTCGAAGTCGTCAAACAGAGCTATCTCAACGCTGGGTATCCCATCAATTCCATTCCGCGGAACATCTATGGAGACCCCAAGAATCCGCAGGTGCCCAAGTACATTTGGCCTAACGACTGCGATCCGAACCCTTGCTCGAACGTCGCCGAGGCGAGCTATTCGTTCCCGAACAACCTCATCATGCCGGGGAGCAGGGGCACCAACTGGTGGGACGCGGTCTTCAGCCCCGCGTTCGTCGGTGACTACAACCTCGATGTCGCAGGCGGTGGCCTAGACAACGCCTACGCGGTCTCCTTCAACTACTTCGACCAGCAAGGGACGGCGGCGTACAACGGCTTCAACCGCGGAAGCGTTCGCGTCAACACGCAGTTCAACCGGAAGAAGTTGACCTTCGGTGAGAACCTCTCACTCTCTCTCGAGCGTCATATGGGCGGCATCCCCGATGATCCCGGTTATTACGCCGAAGAAGGAATCCTCGGATGGAACATCCTGAATCAACCCGTGATCCCGGTGCGCGACATCAAGGGCAACTTCGCGGCGGGCAAGGCGGTTGGTCTCGGCGCCCTGGGCAATCCCCTCAAGGTCGCCTGGGGTGCCAAGGACAACGTCACGCGCAATGATCGAATCTTCGGCAACGTGTTCGCCGGGTTGGATGTGACACCTCAGATCACCTTGCGCACGCGACTCGGATTCAACCTGGGTCAGGGCTCCTATGCGGGCTTCACTCCAGCCACCCCGGAGGCCGCAAACGCCATCTTCACCAATTTTTTCGAGGAGAACTCGAGCCGATTCACCGACTGGACGTGGAGCAACACCGTCAAGTACGGCAAGCAGTTCGGCAGCCACAGCGTCTCACTGTTTCTGGGACAGGAAGCGAATCAGCAGACCAACCGCTTCGTCGCAGCCGGCATCAGCAACCTGATCTCCAGCGATATCAATTCGCGATTCGTGCAGGACGCGCTCGGCGATGCTGCAACGAAGATTGTCAGTAGCACCGGCGGCAAGAGCGCCTTGTTGTCGTTCTTTGGAAAGGCCGATTACAACTTCTCCGACCGCTACATCCTGAGCTTCACGCTCAGGCAGGACGGCTCTTCCAAGTTCGCTCCCGATCACCGTTGGGGAACGTTCCCGGCCCTCGGCCTGGGGTGGAGAGTTTCGCAGGAAAAGTTCCTCGCCAATAAAAAGATCTTCTCCGATGTCCTGCTCCGCTTCGGATGGGGCATTACGGGTAACCAGCAGATTCCATCGGGACGAATCGTTTCTCAGTTCCTCGGCAGCCGAGGAGATACGTACTACGACGTTGGTGGGACGAACAACACGGTTGCCGCCGGCTTCAGAAAAACCTCGTTAGGTAACAAAAATCTCAAGTGGGAAGAGCAAAGGTCCATGAACATGGGTGTCGACCTCGCGCTCTGGAACCGGAAGATCGACGTCGTCATCGATGTGTACTCGCGCGGGACGAACAACCTGCTCTTCGACCCAACGATTCCTGCGACAGCGGGCATCGCCGATCCACCAATCGTCAACGTCGGCAAAATGCAGAACCGCGGGATCGACTTCTCGATTGGCCACCGAGCCAACAACTGGAGCGTGAATTTCAACGGCAGTCATTACAAGAACAGGATCGTCCGGATCGACGGCGAGCGGGACTTCTTCTACGGTCCGATCTCGACGCTCCGTGGCAACCAGGTCATCAACAAAGTCGGCGAGGCAATCGGTTCCTTCTATGGTTTGATCGCCGATGGGTTCTTCAGCGATTCAGCTGACGTGGCCGCGCACGCGAAGCAGGACGGTGCGGCTCCCGGCCGCATCAAGTTCCGCGACGTCAACGGCGACGGGCAGGTTACGCTTGCCGACCAGACGATCATTGGAAGCCCGCATCCCGACCTGACGGCCGGCTTGGATCTGGAATACCGACGAGGCGATTGGGACCTGAGCGCAACGTTCTTCGGGACGTTCGGCAACGAAATCTTCGAGAATCAGAAGGAGTTCTACGTCTTCCGCGGATCCGAGACGAACGTTAGGCGCGACTTGCTGACCAAGTCGTGGACGCCGGAGCACAAAGACGCGAAGTATCCGCGGCTTGATGTCGACGATGTCTACAGCCGCGCGATCAGTAGCTACTACGTCGAAGACGGCTCTTACGTTAGGCTGCGCAACCTGCAGCTCGGCTATCAAGTCCCGCCGAAGTATCTGCGCTGGATTCCCGCGGCGAAGGTCTATCTGCAGGCCGAGAACCTCTTCACAATCACCGGCTACCCAGGGATCGATCCCGCGCTCCCCGCGGCCAATGTGTTCGGTCCTGCCGGCGACATCCGCGACCAGTATCGTGGCATCGATCGTGGATCGTACCCGAGCAGCAGGACGTTCAGCATCGGCATCATCACGAACTTCTAACAGCGGCCAAGGGAAACGAGACGGTGAAAACCTCATCGACTCCAATGGTTCATTGGACGGCGCTCGTGATTCTGGCAGCAGGCGTGTCATGAGGAGGGCGCCAGGAGTTGACGCGATAGCGTAGCTGCACACGCCTAACGTCACCGTGACCGTTCGCGGGCCTGCTTCGTGGTGATGACGATGACACCGTTCACACCTCGCGGACCGTACTCCACCAACTCGTGCGGGTACTTCAACACTTTGATCTGTGCGATGTCCTCCGGCTTGAACCAGTCGATGCCACGGTTCGGCGGAATCATCATGGGCGTTCCATCGATCACGTAAAGCGGCTCACCTGCACCTACCATCGCGCTGTGAATCTTGACGATGAACCCGGCGTGCGCTGTTGGAACGATGTCCACCCCGCCAAAGCTCCGCCCGTAACCTGTCGGTTGCGGGGTTGTAGACCGTGCCTGGTGGTGGCACGCGCCCGAGATCAGTAAGGCCGTACAGATCAAAACGTCGACTGCGCGGAATATTCGACGGTGCGCTGAGACAGACATGGCGATTCCTCGTGCGAGAGGAGGGCTGAATTGCCTTCCACTCTCCGGAACGGAATCCCGTGTTGGATCGGCTCATCGCGCTTGCCGCAGCTGTGTTGAGTCGGTATCGTCGGCCTCCCAAGCAATCGGGAAGGAAGGGCTGAACGCACGCCTCGCGGCGCGCCTGACCGGGTGG
>CBQVAZ010000118.1:0-8924 GCA_967720205.1 uncultured Gemmatimonadaceae bacterium
CCGCGTACCGGGGTGGCGCCGCGGCCCAACAGGTGTAAATTTCGCGCGCCGGGACCAGAATGGGCGGGGCCCGCGTCGTTATGCACCGCGCGCGATCCGCGAAAGCGGCAGCGCGGACAAACGCAGACGAAAGCCGGGACGAACGCGGACGGTGCTGTTTAATTCTTAAGCTTCCGCGTAAGTCATAGCGGTGTCCGCGTTGGTCAGCGCTGACGCTTTTCCCAAATAGCCGAATGCTCCGATTTACCACTGCAGGGGAATCGCACGGCCCCGCGCTCGTCTCGATACTGGAGGGAATGCCCGCTGGCTTGCCTCTCCTGGCGGCGCACGTGAACGACGAGCTGGCCCGCCGCCAGCAAGGCTACGGCCGCGGACGCCGCATGCAGATCGAGCGCGACGAAGTCGAGTTTCTGAGCGGGTTGCGCGCCGGCGAGACGTTAGGCTCTCCCATCGCGATGCTCATCCGCAACCGCGACTGGGACAATTGGCGCGATATCATGGACCCCGCGCCGCGCGACAGCGATCCCGATCCGCGCCGTCGCGCCGTCACACGCCCACGTCCCGGTCACGCCGACCTTACAGGCCTCCTGAAATACGATCGCGCCGATGCGCGCGACATCCTCGAAAGAGCTTCGGCGCGCGAGACGACAGCACGCGTGGCCGCCGGCGCCATCTGCAAAACCCTGCTCACACACTTCGACGTGCGCATCGGAAGTCACGTCGTGCATCTAGGCGGCATCGACGCCGCTCGCCCTGATGTCTTCCCCGAAGACATCAATCGTATTGCTGACGAATCGCCGGTGCGCATGCTCGACGCGGCGGCGGCCGAACGAGTGATCGCACGCATCGACGAGATCAAGCGCGCTGGAAACACGTTAGGTGGCATCTGCGAGGTTGTCGTCACTGGCTGCCCCGTCGGCCTCGGCGCCCACGTCTCCTGGGACCGCAAGCTCGACGGCCGGCTCGGCGCTGCCATGCTGTCCATTCCTGCCGTCAAAGGAGTGGAGATCGGCATCGGCTTCGAAGCGGCTCGCCTAACGGGCGCCGACGTGCACGACGAGATCGAGGCGGCCCCTGGGCAGCCGCGCACAGGCAACACCAGACGGCGGACCAATCGCGCCGGCGGCACCGAAGGCGGCATGACCACGGGCGAGCCGCTCGTCGTCCGCGTCGCCATGAAGCCGATCAGCACGCTGATGCGCCCGTTAGGCACCGTCGACGTCGCCACCGGCCAGCAAGCCGCGGCCGTTGCCGAGCGTTCGGACGTCACCGCGGTGCCCGCGATGGGTGTGATCGCTGAAGCGATGGCAGCGTTCGTCATCGCCCAGGCTCTCCTCGAGAAATTCGGCGGCGACTCTCTCGCGGAAACTCGCCGCAACTTCGACGGCTATATCGCGCAGATCGCCGGTCGACTCGGCGGATCCGCGGCACAGACAACCAGCGCGAGAGAATGAAGCACCTCGTCCTCGTCGGTCTCCCCGGAGCGGGGAAAACGACGATCGGACGCGCGGCGGCAGCCCAGGCCGGGTTGCCGTTCCTCGATTTCGACGAAGTGATCGAGAATCGAACCGGCCTCTCGCCGAGCGAGCTCTTCGAGCAACGCGGCGAGCAGTCATTCAGGGCGGAGGAGCTGGCGCTGAGCCGAGAACTGGTCGGGCGCCATACTATAGTTGTGTCCCCCGGTGGGGGATGGATCACTCAGGCGGCCGCGCGAGAGGCATTGCGCCCACACGCATCGCTGTTGTACCTGAAGGTGAGCCCGGCGGTCGCAGCCGCGCGTCTGGGTCGCTCAGTTGGCAAGCGGCCGCTACTAGCAGGCGAGGATCCTGTGGTGGCGCTCGGGCGTTTGCTAGCGGGCCGTGGACCGCTGTACGAGTCGGCAGATCAGTTTGTCGATACGGAAGTCGCTGATATGCAAGAGGTTACGAACATGGTCGCTGAAGCCGCTCGGCGCTGTCTCGATGCTCCGGGTTGACAGCCTAGCGATCATTCGGCCCCTGAGTCGGTATTATGCGGGACGCCGGACCCATTCGGTCGTCGAAAGGGCTAGGCGGCGTCGAATCGGTGAGTTACCAGAGCGGATCTGGCGCAATCTTGTGGGCGCCGATGTCGCCTTTGAGCTGAAGACTGAATGATGACTTTTCGCGTTATGGGTCCGCACGAGCGCGGGCGTTTCGCGCCGGAAGCGTGGGGACACCTTCTGGCACTAACGAACGCTGGAGCGCTATCGGCAGCGGATCTCGAGCAGGTAATCGATCGCGCGCTCATGCAGTTCGATGGGCGCGTGACTTTGGACGACGTGCGTTCGCTGCTTGATGGCGGTTTGGAGCTGCCATCTATGACCGGCGATCACCCGTCGGTGCACTGACAATGGCTGCCAGAAAGAAAACGGCATCCGACGCCGAGTCGCTTGGGACGCGGGTGGTCGTCGGGCGTGGCGCGGCCAAGCGAGCGACTTCCAAGCGCAAGGGCTCGGCGACAAAAAGCGTCCGCAGCCGGCGCGGGGTAGCGGCACCTAACGAGCAAGAGAACGGCGCAGGCAGCGCGCTCGTCATCGTCGAGTCGCCGGCCAAGGCAAAGACAATCAGCAAGTACCTCGGCCGCGGCTATCGCGTCCGAGCGACGATCGGTCACGTCCGCGACCTTCCTGAGAAGAAGCTCGGCATCGATCTCGAGAAGAACTTCGCGCCGGAATACGTCACAATCGCCGGCAAAGAGAAAACACTCGCCGAACTGAAGAGCGTCGCCAAGGAATCGTCGGCTGTGTACATCGCGACAGACCCTGACCGCGAAGGCGAAGCCATCGGCTGGCACGTGGCGGAGTCTGTCAAGCAAAAGCGAGGAACGCCCGGCGCCGCGCCCGTTAGGCGCGTGCTCTTCCGTGAAATCACTAAAGACGCTGTGCGCGAGGCGATGGACCATCCTCGGCCCATCGATATGAATCTCGTGGAGGCGCAGCAGGCACGCCGCATCCTCGACAGGCTCGTGGGCTACAAGGCGAGCCCGCTGCTCTGGCGTACGGTCAAGAAGGGACTATCAGCCGGGCGCGTGCAGACAGTTGCCTTGCGACTGATCGTCGAGCGTGAGCGCGACATCAAAGCGTTCAAGCCGCAGGAGTACTGGAGCATCCGCGCGCGGCTCGAGAAGGACTCGCAGTCGTTCGACGCCAGGCTGCACGAGATCGACGAAAAGAAGGTCGAGCTGCATAACGAAAAGACCGCCACGGCCGTGGTGCGTGAAGTGCGCGCCATCGCTGAAAAGCTCGCGCGTGAGCCGTCCTCTGACCTCAGACCTCAGACCTCTGACCTCGCAGTTTTCCCCGTCAGCAACATCAAACGTCGTGAGCGACGCAAGAATCCTTCGCCTCCGTTTACAACGAGCACGCTGCAGCAAGAAGCCGCCAAAAAGCTCGGCTACGGCTCCAAGCGCACGATGCGCCTGGCACAGCAGCTGTATGAAGGCATCGAGTTAGGCAGCGAAGGCGCTGTCGGTCTCATCACGTACATGAGAACCGACTCGACGCGCGTCGCCGAGAGCGCAGCGTCTCAGGCGCGAGATATGGTTCGCCGCGAATTCGGCGACGACTACCTCCCCAGCTCTGCTCGTCTATACGGTGCCGATCAAAAGGCGACAAACACACAGGATGCGCACGAAGCGATTCGTCCGGCCGATCCGTCTCGTCGCCCCGATGACATCAAGCGCTATTTGAAGGACGAGCACTACAAGCTCTATCAGCTCATCTGGCAGCGCTTCATGGCGTCGCAGATGGCCAACGCGGTCTTCGATACAACGACGCTCGACTTCATGCTCACGCAAGACGCGGGAGCAGGCGTCGGCGAGCGGTTCCATTTCCGATCCACGGGCAGCGTTATCAAGTTCCCCGGATTCCTCGCGCTCTATCGTGAAGCACGCGAAGAGGGAGAGGGCCGCGCGCTCGAGGACGAGCAGGCGCTTCCAGAGGTGGAGTTAGGCGAGCGCGTGCCAATGCGCGAGCTGACTCCCGCGCAGCACTTCACCGAGCCGCCGCCGCGTTACTCCGAGGCGAGTCTCGTCAAAGAGCTGGAAAAGCTGGGCATCGGCCGTCCATCCACGTACGCGCAGATCATTTCAACTCTCACGGACCGCCGTTACGTCGAACTGTTGCAGCGGCGATTCTTCCCGACGCCGTTAGGCGACAGCGTCGAGCGCGTCATGGTCAAGCAGTTCCCCGACATCTTCAATGTCGGCTTCACGTCGGAGATGGAGAACGAGCTGGACAAGATCGAGGAAGGCAAGCTCACGTGGCAGCACGTGCTCAAGGACTTCTACGGTCCCTTCGAGTTTGCGCTCAACGAAGTCGATCTCGCCGATCTGATCTCCGAAGCGCACGACCTTTCCGCGCTTGCATCGGAAAAGTGTCCCAAGTGCGGCGGCAAGCTCGTCGCCAAGGGTGGTTTCTTCGGTCCGTTCGTCGCCTGCGAGAATCATCCGAAAAACTGCGACTATACGCGGCCGATTAAAGGCGAGCGCAAACCCGCAGAGCTAACGCCGTACAAGTGTCACGTCTGCGGAAATCCAATGGTCGTTAGGCACGGTCGCTCTGGCGATTTCCTCGGTTGCAGCAAATTCCCCAAGTGTCGTGGCACGCGTTCCATGCCAACTGGCGTCCGCTGCCCTCGTGACGGTGGAGAGATCGAAGAGCGCCGATCCAAAAAGCGCGGCAAGGCCTTCTATGGCTGCTCCAACTACCCCAACTGCGACTTCGTCGTCTGGGACCGCCCGGTTCCCGAGACTTGTCCCGAGTGCGGGTACGTTGGCGCTGAGGCCAAGTCCAACAAGACCCGCGGCAGTTACCGCAAATGCGTCAAGTGCGGAAACGAATGGGCAGTCGAAGAGCCGGCGGTGGAGCAGGCAATAGCAGTCTAGGGCGCGGTTCCTGGCCCGTCGAATCTGACAGCATCGGCACGACGAAACCCTCTCTGTAGAGTGGTTGTCATACTACCAGTGTATGTTTGCTACCACGCACTGGAATGCTGATGCCGCATAGAGCCCTAGGCGAGTTCGAGCATTATGTCCTCCTCGCCCTTCTAAGTCTCGGCGGCCGCGCACACGGCGCTCCCGTCGTCGAGGCGCTGCAATCGGCGACTGGACGGGACGTTTCACCGGCCGCTGTCTTCATCGCGCTTCGACGGCTCGAGCAGCGTGGCCTGACGCGCTCGTCGAAGCGAGAACCGCGACCTGGCGAAGGCGGACGAGGACGGCGCGTCTTCCAGCTGACGCCTGGTGGCGTCGCCAAGCTTCGTGACGCGCGCCGTACACTAGAACGGCTGTGGAGCGCCACGCCGGCGAGGGAGCTGACATGAGCGCGCCGCCGCGACTCGCTGAACGTCTCCTCACCGCCCTCCTTCCCGCCGATGTCAGAGAGGAAGCGCTAGACGATCTGGCGGACCTGCATGCGGCGCGCCTAACGAGCCGTGGCCGCACAGCCGCCGACGCCTGGTACTGGCGCCAACTACCGCGGTTCGCCTTGAGGCTTCGCTTTGCGCACGCCCTCGGGGGTTCACTCGCGTCGCCCTCGCCACGCTACAGCCCAGACCCACCACGGGAGAAGAAAATGCACTCGCTGCTCGCCGACCTGCGCCACGCTGCGCGCTCCACGCTCCGGCACCGCGGCTTTACTGTGATTGCCGTCGTCACATTGGCGTTAGGCATCGGTGCCAGCGCGTCCATCTTCAGCGTCGTCCGCTCGGTCTTGCTGCGTCCGCTCCCGTTCCCGGAGCCGGAGCGCTTGGTCGACGTTTGGGAGACGCGCGCCGAGCGTGACATGTTCCAGATCTCGTTTACATACGCGAATTTCTGGGACGTACTCGAGATGAATCGCAGCCTCGAGTCCATGGGGGCAATTCGTTGGAGCTCGATGACTTACCTCGGCGACAAGGAGCCAGCTCGCCTGGCTGTTGCGTCCACGACGGTCGGCTTTTTCCGCGCGCTCGGCGCCGCCCCGGTTGTCGGCCGCCTTTTTGTCGACGGCGAAGACGCGACGGGTAGCGATACACACCTCGCCGTGCTCAGCCACGCTTTCTGGGTGTCGCGCTTCGGCCAAGACCGCAGCATCGTGGGTCGTTCCATAACGCTGGATCGCGAAACGTATCGGGTGATCGGCGTCCTTCCACCAGGAACGCCGTGGCTCGATGCCGCTGCACTTTTTATCCCCTTCACTCGTCCTGCGCAGATGAATCGCGACAGTTGGGAGCTGCCGGTCATAGGGCGGCTTGCGCGCGGTGTGACACTCGAGGCGGCGAGCGCCGACATGCAGCGGATCGCCAAGCGCCTCAGCGAGCAGTATCCCGAAGCGAAGGGGATGGGAATCAGGCTCGGCACCAGCGACGGCTGGGTGGCTAGCGATAGCCTGCGCCGTGCGCTCTGGGTGCTGATCGGCGCCGTCGGCTTTCTTCTACTCATTGCTTGTGTGAACCTCGCGAACATGCTGCTCGCGCGCTCGACGAGCCGCGGTCGCGAGCGGGCCCTGCGCGCCGCGTTAGGCGCGTCGCGGGGCCGCGTTGTGCAATTGGCGCTCGCCGAGTCCGCCGTGTTGGGTGTGCTCGGGGCCGCTGCGGGGTTGGCCCTCGCCTTCGGCATCGTGCGCATGCTGCGCAGCTTCAACCCTGGCGACATTCCGCGGCTGGCCGAGGCCCAGGTCGACGGTTGGGTGCTGCTCGTGACGTTAGGCACCGCGCTCGCCACCAGCCTCGCCGCCGGGCTCGTGCCTGGGCTACGGACGCCGTATCACGACGTCGTGGCCGCCATTCGTGAAGGCGAGCGCAGTGTCGCCGGCCATCGCCGACTTGGGCGTGTTCGTCACGCGTTGGTCGCGATCGAAGTCGCCCTGTCGATCGTTTTGCTTGTCGGTGCTGGCCTCCTCGTGCGCAGCTTCGGCCGCGTCCTCGGCGTCGACCGCGGCTTCGTAACTGACAACCGGGTGATGGTCGACGTCGGCCTCCCGCCGGCTTCGCGCGCGGACTCAGCGCGCGCTCCGCAGCTTCTCGTCAATTTGCTCGAGCGGCTACGTGCGATCCCGCAGGTGACGTCGGCGGCTGTGGTGCACGTTCGCCCACTGCAGGGCGCTGCGACCGGAATGGGCTTCGGCGCCGCCGATCGTCCAGATGCAACGGGCAGGGAGGTTCCTTGGGCCGGCTGGCGCATCGTCTCCAACAACTATTTCAAGACGTTAGGCTTACCACTCATCGCGGGCCGCGACTTCACGGAACAGGACAAGATCGGCGAACCGTGGAAGGTGATCATCAGCAAGCGTATCGCGGACCTCTTGTGGCCTGGCGAGAGCGCCGTCGGCCGTCGGCTCGTTCTGTGGAAGGGCCAAGGCCAATCGGCCGGAGAAGTGATCGGCGTCGTTGGTGATATGCGCGACTGGGGCCTTACGGACGATCCGACCTACTCCGTCTACTTCCCGGTTTACGGCACGAGCTTGTCTCCAGCGTATGTCGTCCTGCACACAACGTTATCCACCGCCACTCTGGTGCCGATGCTGCGCTCGGTGCTCGCTGAGGTAGATCCGACGGTGCCGATTTCTGGCGCGACGACGCTCAGCGAAATGGTGGGGAGCTCCGTTGCCGCGCGGCGTTTCACGATGCTGCTGTTGGCGGCGCTCGCCGTCGTCGCGCTGATCCTGGCTCTGGCCGGCATCTACGGCGTGCTTTCGTACGCCGTTTCCCAGCGGCGCTCCGAGATGGGGTTGCGCATGGCGTTAGGCGCGAGCGGTCGTAGTGTGCTCCGCCTCGTGATGCTGCAGGGGATGCAGCCCGTGATTATCGGTCTCGCCGTGGGGATAGTCGGCGCGCTGGCGCTGTCCCGCTTCATGGCCAGCCTGCTCTTCGGGATGACGCCGGCGGACTGGCCCACGTATACGGCCGTGGCCGCGTTGCTGGCGGGAGCGGCGGTGCTTGCGTGCTACGTTCCAGCCCGAGCCGCGTTGAGTTTAGACGTAACCGCAACGTTGAGAGACGAATAGCGCCCACACCCTCCTATCCCCTATCCCCCTATCCCCTATCCCCTATGCCCTAGATTAGGGGCATGCTCGTTCATGTCGTCGGCGCGGGGTTGGCAGGATCGGAAGCCGCTTGGCAACTCGCCGAGCGGGGCGTGGAAGTGGTGCTCCATGAGATGCGCCCGCTTCGGGCGACGCCCGCGCACAAGACCGACGACTTCGCCGAGCTGGTCTGCTCCAACACGTTCAAGAGCACAGAGCGGAGCAACGCGCACGGTCTGTTGAAGGAAGAAATGCGCGTGCTCGGCAGCATGATCCTGCCTGCCGCCGATTCAGCGCGCGTTGCCGCCGGATCGGCCCTCGCCGTCGATCGCGAAGTCTTTGCTGCTGCGGTGACGGCTCGCCTAACGGCACATCCGCGCATTCGCATCGTGCGGGAGGAAGTCACATCGCTTCCTTCGCCGGGAATCATCGCCACCGGTCCGCTCACGTCCGACGCGCTTGCGTCCGTGATTCGCGATCGGCTCGGGCAGGACTCGCTCGCGTTCTATGACGCCATCGCGCCGATCATCGCGCGTGACTCAATCGATATGAGCGTTGCGTTCCGAGCCTCGCGCTACGATAAAGAGACGATGCAAGGCGTCGATCCGCACGAGGGGGCTTACATCAACTGCCCGATGTCGCGCGACGAGTACGAAGCCTTCCTCGACGCCCTAACGAGCGCCGATCAGTATCCCGGACACGATTTCGACGCCGTGCCGTACTTCGAGGGGTGCATGCCGGTCGAAGAGATCGCGGGTCGCGGCCGTGAATCACTGCGCTTTGGTCCGATGAAGCCCGTGGGCTTGCGCGATCCGCGCACGGGGCGCCAGCCGTGGGCCGTGCTGCAGTTGCGCACCGAAGACAAAGGCGAACGCATGTGGAACATGGTCGGCTGTCAAAC
>CBQVAZ010000119.1:0-8911 GCA_967720205.1 uncultured Gemmatimonadaceae bacterium
ACATCGACATCCGCTACACGAAAGTGCTGTGCACGTTGAGCACGCACGACTCGGGCGGAGTCACCGAGAATGATGTGAATATGGCCCGCGGAATAGAGCGTTTGTACGAGGATGTGCGGGGATAAGCGCTCACTAGAGCGTCGACAGCGGCATGGGTTAAGAAAGAGTGCGTTAAACGGGGCCTAACGCGCGAGCGTTAAGGTCGTCAACTGCGGCAAACTGTTTAACGGCGTTGACGAACCTTTACGCTCGCGAACTACGCCCCGCTTAACGCTTTTGCATCTGGACCCATGCCGCTGTCGACGTTGTTGTCGCTAATCTCGTCGTCCACCGACTAGCTGAAGCAAAGCTATGAAAAGGTTCAGCAGGTCCAGATAGATGTTAACCGCCGCCGGCACGTAGTCGTTAGGCCCATACACGTTGCGCAGCCGCCACGTGTCGAACACCAAGAGTCCGCTGAAGACCAGCACGGTCGCGCCTGCGATCCAGATCGACGCCGTCGCGTTGCGCACGAACAGATTGATCAGCGACGTCGCGATCAGCACCCACAAACCGACTGTGAAGAACGACCCCCACGCGCTGAAGTCGCGACGGCTCACGAACGCGTACAGCGTCAGCACGCCGAACGTGCTCAGCGTCAAGATCGCCGCCTGTCCGATCGCGCCGGGATTCGCTCTGCCGTAGATGAACAGAATCGGCGACAGGATCACGCCTTCGACGAACGCGAACACGCCGACCAATCCGATGTTCGCCGGGAACGCGTTGCGGAACTTCATCGCGGCGAAGAGCGGCGCGAGAAGAAGGATGAACGAGATGAACGGATGCTGGGCGACCGCGCCCATGATCTGCGGCTGCGACAGTCCGAAGCCGGCACCGAGCATCGTGACGACAACCGACGCCAGCACCAACGAGTACGTCCGTCTGACCAGCGTGGCGCGCTCCGCTCCTGTGCGGACCACAGCACCGGCACCGGCCATCTGGCGATAACTGATTCCCATTTTGCGAGAACTCCGAACGTGAAAAGAGGACGTCGAAATATACCTCGACCGTCCTCCGTGGTTCGCGACTAACCGTCATCCCCCCCTATCCTCCTATCCTCCTATCCCCCATCCCCTAGTTCTTTCGTAGTTCTACCGACCCGTTCACGGTGCTGAACTCGAGCCTCTGCCCGCCTTTGCCGAGCGTCGCTCGTAAGTGCCGCGGGTTGATGCGCCCACTGATGGTCAGCGGGAAATCGGAGCTAACGCGGCCATTCACGGTCCGCATGTCCAGCTCGGCGTTGATGGCATCCGGTACATAGACCGTGATAGACCCGTTCACCGTCGAGAACTCGAGCTGCTCGGTGCCCATCTCGCGCATGCGTACTTCGATGCTGCCGTTGACCGTAGACGCCATCACCGGGCCGCCAGTCGACGCCGCGTGAATCTCACCATTCACCGTAGACGCTTCCACTGTAGACGTCGCGCCTTCGATCTCGAGACTGCCGTTGATTGTGCTCGTGACCAACTTGACGCCGGCCGGCAGCCTAACGGTAAACTCGACTGAGACGTCGTTGCGGTTGTCGCGATCGCCGCGCCACCTGTCGTGGTCGTTGCGCATATCGTAGCCGTCTTCGTCGCAGCGCGTGCGCTCTGTCCACACGGCGCAGACAAGCACGTCCTGATCATTGGAGCCGACTTTCGTCGCCTCGATCTTCACATCTTCCGGGTCGCCGCGGCGCCAGCGCTTCACCGCCGTCACCTCGGCCTTGGTGCCCGTCGCGCGCTGCACGTTGATCGCGCCGTTCAGATTGCGCACGTAGAGGCGCCGGCCAGTTGGGATCGTTCCCTCCCAGGAGAAATCCTGAGAAGAACGACGCTGTGCACCGGCAACCGATGCAACGAGCATCAGTCCAAGAAGAGGCGCAACTGCGCGCATGGATTTCAGACGAATCGTCGTGTGCATGAGCATTGTCCCTAACGAGAAGTGCCCGCGCGTTCGAGGAGAATGTCGCCGCTGAACGTCTCGGCCATGATGCGTGCGTCGCCGCTCCCGATGTTGAACTCGAAGCGACGCGGCCGCTGACGGCTACGATCTCCAGGCATCAGTGTAATCGGGAAGTCGGAATCGAGCTCACCACTGTACGTCTCGACCGAAAAGTGTGCGTTGGCGCCAGCCGGAATGCGCACGGTGACGTTGCCCGAGTGCGATCGGAAGTCGTAACGCCCATCCTTCGCCACTGCACCGTCGTAGACGACTTCGCCGCTGACTGTGGACGCTGTCGCTTCGCGGACTTTGATGTTGCGCAGAACGATGTCGCTGCTCACGGTCTCCACGCGAATCGATCCCTCCACATCGTCGACATCGAACTCGCCGCTCACAGCGTCGACTTCTATGTCGCCCTTCAAACGCGACGCCTGAATGTCGCCCGATGTCGTGGAGATCTGCACGTGACCGCTCGCGCCCTGGAGCGTGATGTCACCGCTCGTCGTTCGCACATCGGCGGGGCCATTCACGTCCTTGGAGCTGATGTCGCCACTCGTCGACTGCAGGATCACACGAGCGCCTTGCGGAATGCTCAGCTCGTAGCGCGTCTCGCCCATGCGCCCGCGCCGAGATTCAACCTCGATCGAGATGCGCGACGAGGACGCCGAGAAGCGCAGCTGACCACGCTCGCTGGATGCCTTGATGCGCGCCTCGTTGCGCGACCAGCCAGTCACGATGATGTCGCCGGAGATCGTCGATAGGTCGACCGTCCCGTTAGGCGAGAAAGCGACCGTGGTGTCGATGCGCGTGGTGAAATCCTGCGCGTTGCCCCAGCGGTCATCGCGCGAGCGCCGGCTCCGCCGGTCATCGCGATCCCAATCCTCGAACTGACGGGCCACTTCGTCGCCGATGCGTTCGGCAACTCGCGTCGCCTGTTCGACAATGCGTTCAACACTTCGTTCGATGCGTCGCTCGGTCGACTGCGCCGGCCCGCATACAGGGATGGCGACGAGGAGTACGGCAGCCGTAAACAGCGATCGCGTAGGTGCGTTCATGGGGGTTCTTTTCCTTTAGGTGCGCGCAGCGAGCAGAGTCACGGTGCGCAGCAGCTCCATCTTCTTTTGCAGTGTCTGGTCGACTTGATCGGTCAGGAAGCGACTCGCCGGGTCCCGCGCGAGTGCCGCGCGCGCCTCGACGAGCGCGCTATCGATGATGCGCATGCTGTTTTCGATGATTGCTTTCGTCGTCGGATCGAGCGAATCGCCGCGTTGCCGTACGAACGCCTCGAGCCGCGCGATTTCGCGGCCGTACGTAACGGCCGCGCTCACCCGCTCGCGGTTCGTAGCACTGACAGGCGTGACAGGCGCCACAGCGGTGGATTCCGTGCCTAACGATCCGGGACGAGCAGTCGGCGGAGTCGGCGCGGTCGCCACGCTCGGCGTCGTTTTCTCACCGCCCGACACCCACTGACGCGTCACGACGGATGTAACAGCGATCAACACGACAGCCGCGGCGGACAGTCCTATCCAGGTTGGAACACGGAATCGGCGCGCGCTCGGCGCAGCGCTGATCGGCACGACGGGCGCATCCAGCCGCGCTTCGATGCCCGACCAGAGGTCATGTGACGGCTTGAGCTCCGGAAGAGCCGCGGCTCGGTCTACGATCGAACGCACATCGGCCAGAACAGCCGCGCATCGCTCACATGACGCGACATGGCCGTCCACCGCTGCACGCAACGGCAGTGAGATCGTGTTCTCCAGATATTCGGAGAGCAGATCATCGAATCGCCGGCAGTCAATGGTTGCTACGCTCATCGTTCCAGTGCCTCCCGCAACAGCATTCGTGCACGGTGAAGTTGCGCCTTGCTTCCGCCCGACGTGATCTCGAGCATCGCTGCAATCTCCTCGTGCTTGTAGCCCTCGACATCGTGAAGCACAAACACTCGACGCGCTCCTGGCGGCAACATTGCCACCGCCGCTTCTAAGTCGATCGCGATCCCCGGTGTTACCGTTCGAGCTAGTGCGGGCATCGCGTCATCTGGATCTTCACCTTCGGGTGTCGCCGCGAAGCGTCCTCTCCGACGTCCTTCGGTCTTGCGTGCGTTGAGGACCACATTGACGGCTAACCGATGCAACCAGGTGGAGAACGCGCTCTCACCGCGATACAGAGTCAGCTTCGCCCAAGCTCGTACGAACACATCCTGCGTGAGCTCTTCAGCGAGCACTCGGTCGCCGCTCATACGGACACATACCGAGAACACCCGATTCACGTGTGTCCGGTACATCCGCTCGAACGCTTGACGATCGCCCGCCGCCGCGAGCGCGACGTCCGTGGTCGAATCGAATTCGTCCTGCGAAACGTCGTCCCGTGCCAGAGGTGCCACCGTCATCCGTACGGCCGGTTCCCGAATGCTCACGGGATAAGATGCCAGCCGGTGCTAAATGGTTTGAGGCGCCCCGGTTGCCGAGGCCAGCCCTTGAACCCAGGCCGCCACTACGTTCGGCACGTCCTGGGGCCGTTCTGCGAAGGCCCGCGCCCCTCCATTTGCTTGCTCGAGGTCGCTCCGAGGGAAGGGGCCCCACAAGGCGCCTACGGAATACACTCCAGCAGCGTTTCCGGCTGAGATATCGAAGGGTGAGTCGCCTACGAAAGCGGCCCGCTCGGGCGGGATTCCCAGCTTGGCGAGCGCTACGAAAACGGGTTCGGGATCGGGTTTGTGCCTGGTCGTATCGTCGCAGCCCACGATGCACTCGATGCAGCCATCGATTCCGGTGCAGGCGAGCCCGCGCCGCGCGAGCGCGTTGAGCTTGCTCGTGACGATGCCTAGCTGGAACCCTGTGGCGCGCAGCTCGTCCAGCGCTTCGCGCATGCCGGCGTACGGTCTCGTTAGGCTGTCGTGGTGCGCCATCTGGTATTCGCGATAGCGTGCGACGAGATGCTTCACCTCGTCCTCGTCGCGGGCCCACTCGCGGAACTGCGTGATCAGGGGCGTCCCGAGTCCGACAACCCATTCGGCATCGGTCGGACGCGGGCCGTCGCGATCGGAGAACGCATAACGAGCGGACGTGAGAATCAGCTCGACGGTGTCGATGAGCGTGCCGTCGAGATCGAACAGGACCGCGAACGACGAAGCTGGAAGCGAGGACGTGTACACGAGTGGCAATAATAGCGCTTCATGTGCCGATGAGGATGGCGCCCACGCCCCAAGACTGCGCCCCTGAATCGAGCATTAGCGACCGATCGGCGAAGGACGCCATCTCGGCGCGCGCGATATCCAGCCAGTGCATCGGATCTGAGGCCTCCATTTCGAGTAGTCGTGCCGCTTTCTCTGCCAGAAGTGCGTGATCACCGGCGGATCGAACGTTGCCGATCAAGGCCCGCAGCGCCGCCGCTTGGCGCACCGCATCAGGACGCCTGCTGCGTGGCAATCGAGTGATCGATTGTCCGATCCGCGCCTGCAGCGCGGCGTTGGCGGCACCAGCAACGCCCCCTCCCGCGGCTTCCTCGCCGCGCCGTCGCGCGAGGTAGCGTCGCACACGCCGCATGGCCACAGCCACTGCGCCGTGCTCCGAGGTTGCATCTTCGCCACGCGACAGCTGCCGAGCCATGCGCAACACCACGCGCGGGTGAGTGGTCATCTCGCGCACGCCGTCGAGCGCGAGCAACGCCGGACCATTCGGCGTTCGAAGAAGCGCGAGTGCGATTGGGCGTGAGAGATCAACGCACTTAACGTGGGCGACGATCGCCGTCGCGCGTGGTGCCTGTGAATCGGCGCGCGCGCTGCCTAACCACTCCACGAGCAGTCGACGCAGTTCTTCGGCCGCCTCTGCGTGCGATCTGTTGCCTCTGGCTCCGCGCGATTTGACGATGGCTTCGTTTAGCAGGAGCGTGCTCTCGCCAAAGCGTCGCCGACCTGCGCGCGATTTGAGACGCAGCCGAGCTATCGTGCGTTGCGCCTGCTCCAGCGCTCGCGGCGGCGCGAATCCGAAGACATTCACGCGCTCGTGCGGCGAGCCGATGCGACTGAGCCGGCCCACGCGCTGCTCGATCCGCGCTACGGTCCAGGGAATGTCGAGGTGCACGACGACCTGCGCGTTATGCAGGTTGACGCCCTCGCTCAAGAGATCGGTCGTGAGCAAGATACGGATTCGTGTTGCCTCGCTGAAACTTCTCCCGGCGTTCGCGGCATCGAATTGCTGCAGCACCTCCCGCCGCGAGATGCGACCGCTCGCGATGCGACCGCCTTTCGCGCTGAGTACCGCGACCCCGGCCTGACGCGAGATTCCGCGAGCTAGGGCTGTCACTGTCGCGTCGTACTGTGAAAAGGCAACGATGCGAGCCTCAGCGAAGCGCCGCATCAACTCTACGAGAAACGCGGCGCGGTTGTCATCCTGGTTAGGCACGGAATCCAGGACTGTGATCGCGGCACGCACAGATCCGATGTGTCGTTCGATCGACACGCGCGAAAGCGCGGAGGCAGGATTCGGCGCGTGTACCACAAGTTCGGGGAACGCGAGTTGAATCGCGTCGTCGGCGACGAGCCACGCGCGCAGCTCGCCCGCTGTCGGATAGCGACCTGCATTCACGGCGTCGAGCATCGCGAGTGCACGAGACAGCAAGCGTTTGAGCGTCGCCCGAAGCGCCGCGTGGCTCGAGCTCAGGCGATGTAACAATGTGAGCCGAAGCAGCGCCAGCGCCACCGCACCGTCGCGCACCGGTATCGGGGGTTCCACGGCTTGCAGGGCATCGACGAGGCGTGCATCGCAGCGGACGCGTCGCCACTCGGTTGGCATCACGCGCGGTGGCGACGCTTCGGCGGGCACGTCGCTGCGCCCGCGGCGTACGGTCATCGACGCGACATCGTACGGCGTTAGGCGATCGGCGCGCCGGCCCCGAAATAGTGCGAAGAGCGCAGTGAGATCCGCCGGACGATTGTGCAGCGGCGTCGCCGACAGCAGCAGAAAGGCTGCGTTGCGGTAGCGTTGCGCGAGACGGCGGTAGCGTTTGGTAGCTCGATTCCGGAACCAGTGCGCTTCGTCCACGATCACGAGACCCGCTTCGCTCTCGTCACTCGCGGAACGACTGAGGGACTCGCTGGACACGAACTCGGTTGGAACGTCGGCGCGCGACGCCGCCTCATGCCACATGGCACGGAGGGTCGCCGGAGCAACGATGTCGACGCGCCGGAAGTGCCGAGCAGCTCCCAACGCTGTGTATGTCTTACCGAGTCCAACCTCGTCGGCGAGCAGCGCGCCACCATACCGCTGGATGATCTCACACAGGCGACGCACGCCGAGCCGCTGATGCGGCTGCAGCGTTACTTCGCCAAGGCGCGCGGCATGCTCGTTAGGTGGCGGAAGTAGCGCACGGGCGATGTGTGCACGGACGGCCGCCGCGGGCAGAATTACGTAGCGGCAATGGACGGCGGAACGTGAGGCCATGACGCACGCTACTGCGTTTGTGACGGCGCTCCGTGGCGAATCGATGCGCAGCCAACCATTCGAGTGCCATATTTGGAGGAGTGAGCGATGCCGCCTTTCCACTCACGCGCCCCTCTGTCGTCGAGGCGCTCAAGGCCGATGATTCCGCGCTGCGCCAGCGTGCGTTCGGCGCGCTGGTCGAGGCGTATTGGCGACCCGTCTACAAGTACCTGCGTCTGCGCTGGCGACTTCTCCCGCAAGACGCCGAAGACGCGACCCAGGGTTTCTTCGGTCGAGCGTTCGAACGCGAGTACTTCGTGCGATTCGACGCGCGACGCGCTCGCTTCCGCACGTTTCTACGCACCTGCGTCGACGCATTTGCCGCAAACGAGCGTCAGGCAACGCAACGCTTGAAGCGCGGTGGCGGGTCCGAGCACGTGTCGCTCGACTACACGACAGCGGAAGCGGAGATCGCTCACGCCGAGCCGCCTGACGATTTCGAGCGCTTCTTCGCGCGGGAATGGGTTCGGGCGATTTTCAGCGCTTCCGTGGAGGAACTGCGCGAGCGCTGTGAAAGACAGGGCCACACGGTTCACTTCGAGATCTTCGCGCGCTACGACCTGGCCGAGGGACCTGACGCGCGGAACGTCAGCTATGCCGGGCTCGCGAGCGAGCTTGGCCTAACGACGTCGCAAGTGACAAACTACCTCGCCGCCACCCGCCGCGAGTTCCGCGGCATCGTTCTCGAGCGCGTGCGCGCGCTTACAGCAACCGATGCTGAATTCCGCGACGAAGTGCGCGACTTATTCGGATTCGACGAGTGACTGGGCCAAGCTCGCCAGCGGGCTTGAGCGACGACGCGCTGCGTCGCCTGCGCGACGCGGCCGAGCTGCCGGAGCCGGATCCGTCGCGCTATCTCGTGCTGGAGCGGATTGGGCGCGGTGGGATGGGCGCCGTGTACCGCGCGCGCGATGTGCTTCTCAACCGCGACGTGGCGCTCAAGGTATTGCACGTCGGTGCCGACAGCGGTGACCTGGCGGCGCGCCTAACGCAGGAAGCCCGCACGCTCGCTCGCCTCGAACATCCAGGTATCGTCCCCGTGCACGACGTCGGCGTGCTCGCCGACGGACGGCCGTTCTATACGATGAAGCTCGTGCAGGGCCACCCACTCGACGACGTGGTGCGCGGACGTCCGCAGTCCGATCTCCTGCATTTGTTCATCCGCATCTGCGAGCCAATTGCGTTCGCACACAGTCGCGGCGTCGTGCATCGCGACGTGAAGCCTCAGAACGTCATGGTCGGCGAGTTCGGCGAAGTACTCGTTCTGGATTGGGGCGTGTCAAAGTGGGCCGCCGCTCGTGACGCGCATGACGCGGCCTTGCCTGCCCTGGCAGCCGGAATCGATACGGGAGCGGGAGCGATCGTGGGAACACGTGGCTACATGGCTCCCGAGCAAGCGCGCGGCGACTCCGCGAGCGTCGACAGTCGAGCCGACGTCTATTCGTTAGGCATGCTGTTGACGCACA
>CBQVAZ010000120.1:0-8881 GCA_967720205.1 uncultured Gemmatimonadaceae bacterium
CGCTTGGCGAGAATGTCATCAACGTGCGGCGGAATGTCCTTTGGCCGGCGGAAGACATTCACCATGTCGATGTCGCCGGGAATGTCTACGAGTTTGCGATAGACACGCTCGCCCAAAATCTCCGTCACCTCCGGGAAATACACGGGGACGGGAACGATCTCGTAGCCGGCCTTCTGCGCGTATTCGGGCACGTAGTACGCCGGCGGATAGCCGTCTTCGGTCTTCATGCCTAACACGGCGATCCGTCTCGTGTTCTGAAGCAGCTCGCGAATCGCCGCGGCGCCGTCGATCAGTGCCAAGGGATTGGTTAGTTAGGGGTTGGGGGTTGGCCCTCCACAGAGTAACATGCGCGCCGGCTGGGGTGGGCTAACCCCTACCCCTACCCTTAACCCCTTAATTGGCAATGAAGTTCTTAGTGCTTGGTTCCGGCCTCCAAGGCTCAGCTTGTGCCTTCGATCTCTTGCAAGATCCCGATGTCGAGGAAGTGACGCTGGCGGATGTTCGCCCCAGCGATCCGCCGACGTTTCTCACGCCGTACTCTGGCAAACGGCTGCGCTATTTGACGCTGGATGTGAGCGATCGGAGCGCCACGCTCGCGGCGATGCGAAACGCTCAAGGCGTGCTGAGCGCCGCACCCTACTACTTCAACGGCGATCTCGCGGCGTGGGCCGTCCAAGCCGGCGTGCACTTCGCCGATCTTGGCGGCAATACCGAGATCGTCTTCAAACAGAAAGAGCTGCATAACGAGGCCGTCGCGAAAGGCGTGAGCGTCATTCCCGACAGCGGTCTCGCGCCGGGCATGGTCAACATCCTCACACAGCACGGCATCGATCAACTCGATCGCGTCGACCGAGTGAAGATCTTCGTTGGCGGCTTGCCTCAGGAACCGCGACCGCCGCTCAACTATCAGGTCGTGTATTCGCTGGAAGGGATGCTGGACTACTACACGACGCCCTCATGGGTGCTGCGCGATGGACGTCGCACACAAGTAGAGGCGTTGAGCGAAGTCGAACGCGTCGATTTCGAAGCGCCGGTCGGCGAGTTGGAAGCGTTTCACACAGCGGGCGGACTCTCCACAATGGCGGTTCGCTACGAGGGCGAGATTCCAACAATGGAGTACAAGACGCTGCGCTATCCAGGTCACGTTCCGATCATGGCGGCGATACGCGACCTCGGCATGCTGGATCTCGAGCCCGTGCAGGTCAATGGGACGAAAGTCGTTCCGCGTGATGTGGCCGTAACGGTCATGCGCCAGCGCCTAACGCAGCCAGACGGAAAGGATCTTGTCGCGCTGCGCGTGATCGTGAGCGGCCTGCGCGGCGGCAAGCCAGCTACGTGTACATTCGAACTCGTCGACCGCTATGACGAGGCGCGCGGGATCAGCGCGATGATGCGCTGCACGGGATATTCGCTCTCGATTACCGGGATGATGCAGGTGCGCGGCGAAGTACGCGGTGCCGGTGTGCTCACACCCGATGAAGCGATGCCTGCGGAGCGCTACATCAAGGAGCTCAAGGAGCGCGGCGTTGAGATTCGGAGCGCCTAGTTGTTGAGAAACAATCCCTTCGCGATTCCGATCTGGTAGGCGATAAAGAGGCCGAAGCCGAGGCTGAGCGCACCTGATGCTACGCGGATGCCGCGGTGCAAGCGGGGCATCCTCGCGCTGGCCGCAAAGGGGACACCGAGTACAGCCGTGAAGAGCATCATTCCGGCGATCGTCCCGGCGCCGAATACGCCGAGGTAGAGCATCGACCAGTTGGGATCCGGGATTGTCGCGAGCACGAGCAGCGCTATGGTCGCAGAGCCGGCAAGTCCGTGAACGACGCCGACGACCAGAGGCCTAACGAGTCGGTAGCCCCGCAGCGTCCCGAGTTGGCGATCGAGCCAGCTGAGCGGCGTCTTTTCCGGATCGTGCGGATGCCGCTCCGGATCGTGCTCATGCGGGTGCGTGTGCACGTAGTCCCCATGCGGGTGCGCATGCGAATGCACGTGCTGCTCGACGTGCACGTGGCCATGCTCGCCCGACGGCTCAACGGTCGCCACCTGTTCCGGCAGACGCTGAAATAAGGACGCCAGGTTCATCGCGCCTAACAAGATCAGCATGAGCGCAACGGACAATTCCAGCGAAAGCCCGAGGCGCGGCGAGATTACCCAGCCAAAAAGCACGATGCCGCCGCCCACTACGAGCAGCGTGATCGTGTGGCCGAGCCCCCACACGGCGCCGATGAGCGCCGCACCTTTCACGCTCTTGTGGCGCGAGACGATCGTACTTACGGCGATCACATGATCGGGATCGGTCGCGTGGCGCATGCCGAGGAAGAAGCCCAAGGCGGCGACGGAGAGGGCGTGCGTCATGACGTGCTAATCTACGGGTGGGCGCGGACTCACGTGCGGCGCCCAGATAGACCACAGACGTTGTGTGTGACGACTAGATCGTCGTCGGTCGCTGCCTATCGAGTAAAGCCAGCCAGCGTGGCGCCCATCGCATCGATCGTCTCTACCGCGCCCGCGTGCTGCGGCCCGTTGTAGAGGAAGGCGAAGGCGAGTTGCTCACCGTTCATGGCGCGCACGTAGCCGCTGAGCGAGGTTACCTGACTCAACGTCCCCGTCTTGGCGTGGAGATTCCCCTGCGCCGGCGTTAGGCGCATGCGTCGCCTGAGCAGCTCGGTCTCGCCGGCTACGGCCAACGACGTATGAAAGTCCCAGGACCAGCTCGCGCGATCGGCGAAGCCAAGGAGCTGCACAAGCGATCGCGCGGTCACGCGATTGAGCGTGGAGAGCCCGCTGCCATCCGTCGCGATAACAGCGCCACGAGCTGCGCCGGCGCGGAAGGTGAGGAGGCTGTCGAGCAGACGACTTGCCGCCAATGCAGATCCTGACGCATTCCCGATTCGCGCCGCCCCGCGGAACATGAGCTCCGCGAAGTGATTGACGCTCTCGCCGTTCATGATTGCCGCGAGTTTTCCGATCGGTGGCGAGGCCACGGACGCGACAGGGATGTACTCGGCGGGTGCGTGACCGAGAACGACGTTACCGTCGATCTGGATGCCGCGCGCCGCGAGCGCCGCGCGGAATGCGCCGGCTACGAAAAGCGCCGGGTTGGTGATCATCACTGTCCAGGCGCGCGGTCCATTGGACTTACCAACAGTTCCGTGCAGCACGATCGTCGAGTCGTCAGGCGTCATCACAGCGATGCGCGAGCGACGGCCCGGCACGACACGCACTTCGTTGACGAGGCGCATGGTCGTCGATGCCGGCACCAACTGCAGCGTCGCGCGCGACCCTTCGGGAGTGACGTAAACGAGCGCCGCGTTCTCGTTCATCGAGAGCGCCGAAATTCTTGGCGCGTAGCTGGCGCCGAGGTAGCGACTGGGCCAGCCCACTGGGACACGCTGAAGCTCGAATGCTGATTCGTCCGCGATGAGGTTGCCGCGCACGCGCTTGATGCCAGCCGCGGCGACGTGCGCCGCCAGGAGATCGGCCGGTGCATTCGGTCCGCCGCCGATATAACGCCCGGACAGAGCGGGGTCGCCGCCGCCGCGCAGAATGAGGTCGCCTAACGCGATTCCGTCGGCGCCCAAAGTTCCCGTTCGCATGACTTCGGTGCGGAACTGGAACGTGGGACCCAGCGTCTCGTACGCGAGCACGGTGGTGAAGAGCTTCATCGTCGACGCCGGCGACATGGAGGCATCGGCGCGGTGCGTGAAGAGCGTATCGCCACGCGTCAGCGAGATGACGGCGACGCCCCACTCGCCGCGCCTCACGCGCGCCTGCAACATTCGGGTCAGGTCGTTAGTGAGCGCTTCATCGCCAACGGGTGTCGTGAAGGCAAGCGCCTTGTACACCTTGCGCGCGCGAGCCTTCCGCGAGGGCCGCGGCGCGCGCGTCTCGACGACTCCCGCGCTGATCGTCGTCTGCGCGTTAGGCGAAGTGGGCGGAGCCTGCTCGGCCGCGGCTGCATTTACAGCCGTGGCGAGCATCACTCCCGTTGTCCACGCACGACGCACGTCGCTCACGATTCTCATGACCTATTGGACATTCTCAAGCGATTCCATGGCTGCTTGCCTGACGCGAACTGCCAACGTATTCACACACGAAGGTAAACTCGCCGGCGATATAAGGTCCACAGCAGGCCTATCCAGAGGAGGACGAAAGTCACTGCGAACAGCAACGATGCATTACGTGGTGCGAGCCAGCTCGCGAACGCGCTTTCATAGATCGCTCGTTGTATCGAAACGGTCTCTCCGCGAAACGGCACCTGGATCACCGAATAGATGAGACGCGCCATCATCCCGGAACCGATGAAGGCGAGCAGCGGATTCACGCCGAAAACGGCGAACGGAGTGGTCCACCGACGCAGTCCCAGCATGTCGATCAACCATGCACAGGTCGCTAGCGCCGCAGCAGCCATGCCAGCGGTGAACAAAACGTACGAGCTCGTCCAAATGTTTTTGTTGATTGGAAAGACCCAATGCCACATCAGCCCGGCCACTAGAGCCAGACAGCCAACGCCAAAGAGCCCGGTGAGCCGCTCGGCGAGGGGACGCTGGGTACTGCCTAACCAGCGACCCGCCAGCACGCCAAGCATGGTCGTTCCAATGGCCGGAATTGTGGAGAGAAGCCCCTCAGGATCCCACGTTTTCGACGAGCGCCACAGGTGAGAGCCGAAGATGCCGCGGTCGATCCACGCGGCCAGTGAGGCCGACGGCTCGTCGATGAGCGCGCGACCCGTGACCGTTTGTCCCGGGACCGGGATCAAAGTCATCGCGGCCCAGTAGCCGAGGAGCAGCGCGGCGACGATCGCAATCTGTTGCCTAACCGTTGTGCGCAGCGTGAGCAACGCGGCGCAGATGTAACAGACGCCGATGCGCTGCAACACTCCTGGAAAGCGCACGCCCGTTATGCGTTCGAGCGGATAGAACGGGAAGGCGTTGAGCAGGATCCCGAAGAGGACGATGAGCGCGCCACGCAGGAGGATCTGCCTAACAAGCTGGCTGTCGTCGCCACCGCGCTCGCGCCGAGCGGCGGTGGCAAGGTATGTGGTGATTCCGACTATGAAAAGGAAGAACGGGAAGATGAGGTCGGTTGGCGTCCAGCCGTGCCAGGGAGCGTGCTCGAGCGGCTCGTAGATTGCACTCCAACTGCCGGGGTTGTTGACCAGCAGCATGGCGGCAATTGTGATCCCTCGAAAGACATCGAGGGCTAAAAGGCGCTCGCGGGGTGCGGTGGTTGAAGCCATGCGCCGACGAACATAACGGTTCTGTCTGCTTGCGCGCTGCGGGATTTCGTGTTGGTATCCGGGCTGAGAAGTTTCGACAGAGCAGAGCGGACCCCTGGAGGGCGACAATGCGACGATTCTCGACGGTCAAGGAAGGCGCGATCACCGGTGCGATCGGGGCGACAGCGGTGGCCATCTGGTTCCTTGTAGTCGACGTCGTGAGCGGGCAACCGTTCCACACACCGGCGACGCTCGGCGAGGCCGTGAGCGCGATCTTCGGTCCGACGGAGGGTGAGTCGGCCTTCAGACACGTCGCGCTTTACACGCTCTTCCATTACCTGGCGTTCGCACTTGTCGGCATCGTAGCCGCATGGGTGCTTCGCGCGTCGGAGCGAGAGCCATCGGTGCTCCTCGCGTTGTTCATAATGTTTATCGCGTTCGAGGTCGGCTTTTACGGCCTGACGTACGTGCTTTCGCTTTCGCCTAACTTCGGCAACCTCGCCTGGTATCAGGTAGGCGCGGCGAATCTTGTCTCGGCGGCGTTGATGGGAGCGTATTTGCTCAAGCGCCATCCTTCGGCGGCGAGGAATCTTTCGGATACTCTGGCGGCGCGCGTTTAACAAACTGGCGAACCAGCAAGAGCGCCTGGTCGCGCCGAAGAGAGCGCCGCGTGGAAGCTGTGAGCTCACAGCTTCGCGAAGGAGCAGAGCCTAACACGGGCGCGCTCTCTCCTTCCCGAACCGCCCAGTGGCGTTAGGCCGATATCTTCGAAAAGAGGAACATCAGGCCCATTAGGGTTGCCATCGCGATCAGCAACGGGCCCGTGAAGAGCGCGCGAAAGAGCTTATGGTCGTAGCGCAGGTGCATATAGAACAGCACCACCGTCGCGAACTTCACGCCTGACATGAAGAGCAGGATCGGCACGAACAGCTTCGACGCGACGAAGCTTGGGATGTAGTACGCCCACACTTCGCCCACGGTGATCAGCGTGAGGAACAAGCCCACCTTCCAATACACGGGCCATTCCGGATGCTCGACGTGATCGGTATGCGCGTCGGCCGCGGCGAGCGCCGGCGAATCGTCTTTTTGAGAGTGATCGTGTGCCATCGCGCGCTCGCTACTTGATGAGGTAGATCAGGGTGAAGATCGCGATCCAGACGACGTCGACGAAGTGCCAGTACAGCGCGGCGATGTCGACCTGCAGCGCGTCCTTGGGACCCAGACCTCGTTTATAGTCGATTGCCAGCAAGGAGCCTAACCAGATCACGCCGACGGTGACGTGCGTGCCGTGGAAACCGGTGAGCGTGAAGAAGCTGGATCCGAACAGATTCTTGCGGATGCTCAAGCCCTCGTGCACGAACGAGGTGAACTCGTACGCCTGGAAGCCCAGGAACGTCGCGCCCATGATGCACGTCATCCATAACCAGAGCTTCGACGAGCGCAGCGCCTTCTGCCAGGCAGTCGCGTTAGGCGGCATCGGCCGGTCGCGGTTCTCGACGGCCGCGAGCGCGAGCACCATCGCCAGCGAGGAGCAGAGCAGGACGAACGTGGAGACCGACGTGACCGGAATATTGAGGATCGGCTTGAACAGCTGATCCGGCGGGCAGTTCGCGATCCGCGTGGCGGAGATCGTGTTCGTGCTCGCGCACCACCATTCGTGCGGCCACGGTCCGGTGACGCTGCGTCCCTTGTAGATCAGGTACGTCGAGATCAGCGACGCGAAGAGCATGCATTCGGACCCGATGAAGGTCCAAATCGCGACCTTCTTGCTATCGAGACCGGTCGATGTGTAGTGGTGCGAAGCGTGCGCTACGTGGTTGGCCATGCCTAACGGGGAGAGGGGATAGGGGATGGGGGATAGGGGATAGACAGGCAGGGGTTTGTATCCCCTATCCTCCTATTCCCCCATTCCCTATTCCACTGGACTCGTGAGCCACTGGTAGATGAAGAAGATCATCGTCGACGCGCCGACGGCGATCATCGAAAACGCAACAACCTTGTTCGTCGCAAGGAACAACAAGCCCGAGAGCATAACGACGATGCCGAGCGCAACCCACAACGGCTTGATCGTCGGATACGGCATCGCGATGCCTAACTCTTCAGCCGACTTGCGCTCCGTCTCGATGTGCATCGGGGCAATGTCGGATTCGTGGGCGCCACTCGCTGTTATATGCTCGCCTGTACGATGCGCGGCTTCGTCGTGTCCCACAGCGGTGTGCGGGATCTGCGCCGTGCGCTCCGGGTGCGTGAGGTCCCACAGCGGATAGCGCGACGTCACCATCGGAATCTGCGCGAAGTTGTATTCCGGCGGCGGCGACGGGATGGACCACTCCAGCGTCGGCGCATCCCACGGATTCTCAGGAGCGATGGCGCCGCTGCGCTTGCTCTTGAGAAAGTTGTACAGGAAGATCGACGTCGACACGACGAGCAGATACGCGCCGATGCTCGACATCATGTTGAAGAGGTCCCACCCCTGGCCGGAATCGTACGTATAGATGCGCCGCGGCATGCCTAACATCCCGGCGAAGTGCATCGGGAAGAAGGTGAGGTTGAACGCGATGAGGTTGATCCAGAAGTGGATGTTGCCTAACCGCTCATCCATCATGCGGCCGTAGATCTTCGGGAAGTAATGGTAGATCCCGGCGAAGATTCCAAGGATCGATCCGCCGTATAGCACGTAATGGAAGTGCGCGACGATGTAGTACGTGTCGGTCTGCTGCAAATCACTTGGCGGCGATGCGTGCGTGATGCCCGAGATGCCACCGATCGTGAACATCGCGATGAGCGAGATCGCGAACTTCATCGCGGTCGTGAAGCGTATCGATCCACCCCACATCGTAAAGATCCAGTTCAGGATCTTCACACCGGTGGGAATCGCGATGACCAGCGTCGTGAGGGAGAACACAGTGTCCGCGATCGGCCCCATTCCCACGGAGAACATGTGATGCGCCCAGACGCCGAATCCCAGGAAGCCAATCATGATCCCCGAATACACCATGATTGGATACCCGAACAGTGGCTTCCGCGAATTGGAAGGAAGCACTTCGGACACGAGCCCGAACGCCGGGAGGACCAGGATGTAGACCTCGGGGTGTCCGAAGACCCAGAAGAGGTGCTGCCAGAGCAGCGGATCGGCGCCCGCGCTGAGCGAATAGAACGTCGTCCCGAAGAAGCGATCGAACTGCAGGAAGAAGAGCGCGATCGTGATGACTGGGAACGCAAGGATCAGCAGCCACTGCACGACGAACGACATCCACGTGAACATCGGCATGCGCATCAGCGTCATGCCGGGGGCGCGCATGTTGATGATCGTCGTCACGAAGTTGAACGCCGCCGCGAGCGACGAGACGCCGAGGATCTGAATGCCGAGCACCCAGAAATCCATGTTGTGCGCTGGCGAGAACTGACGCGTGTTGAGCGGCGCGTAGGCGAACCAGCCGCCGTCGGGGGCACCTAACCAGAAGATCGGCAGCGTGATGAAGATGCCGCCGAAGAGATAGACCCAGTAGCTGAACGCGTTGAGGCGCGGGAAGGCGACGTCGCGCGCGCCGATCTGGAGCGGCACCAGGTAGTTCATGAACGCCGACGACATCGGCATGACGACGAGGAACACCATCGTCGTGCCGTGCATGGTGAACAGCTCGTTGTAGGTGGTGGCCGACA
>CBQVAZ010000121.1:0-8829 GCA_967720205.1 uncultured Gemmatimonadaceae bacterium
GCTGAAGTCGACTCCCAGCACTGCACGGCTGGGGAGGGCACTGCACGCTGCAGGGACAGCGAGCACCGGACGGCGCGCTGCGCGCAGTGTGTGAAGCGCCGTTTCGCCGCCGAGCGCGCGGTCGAGGATGCGGTGGTCACCGAGCCCAATCACGATCAGGGCTGCATCGAGCATCTCCGCTGTTCTGGCGATGATGCTCGGCGGCCGTCCGGTGAGGATTTCGATTGGCCAATCGCGCGTTGGTCCGGCAACTGCTTCAATTTGCTTTTGCACACGGTCGAGCAGTACATCGCGGCGATCGTTCCAGACATCAGCGACTGGAACGACAAAGCCATACTCTCCCGTGACGAGCGGAGGAGGCTCGAGTACTGCGACGACGGTTACCGGGCGCCGCGTCGACTCCGACAGGCGCGCGGTGATGCGCACGGCGGCGTCGGCGTCCTTGAGCCCATCTGTGGCGAGCAGAATTGGCTCGCTCGGTATCGCAAAATCGTTCATCATGTGAATCTCCGTTGCAAACTCGTTAGGTCGATGTTCGGCCTTCATTGTCGATGCTCATCGTCGCTGTCGGTGCTGCCAGGGCTCACGGCGGCCCTGATTTCGCTGTGCCGTATCTGGCCACCCAGATTCGCCGTCACGGCCATCATCGCACTAATCGTTAGGCTCAGCGCCAGCCCGGTCGCCGCGACCCAGCGAGGCAGAAGGCGGCGGCGGAAATACGCGAGTGCCGCAAGACCGAGTGCGCCCAGGCCCGCAAAGGCGATTGTGGACACGAGCGCAAGCTCCTCGTGCGATTCGACGATGGCGTTCGAAAACCCTGGCATGTGTTCGATCGCCTCTTCGGCGGGTTCGCCGGTGAAGAACACAGCCACGGTGACCGCGGCGAGCGCGGCGAACAGCGCAAGAGCTACCTTAGCGACCTCGCTACTACGCCGCACAACCGCGTAGGCGAGCAGCACCGCGCCTAACGCTGCCCCAACGATCGGGACGTGGTTCAGCAGAAGGTGAATGTGGACGATGGTCATGTTTGCACCTGGCATTCACCCAGCTGCACGCGTGCGATCGGCGGTCGAAATGCGGATAGAAAGTGGCGATGCATTGGCAGCGCTTCTTGCTCCGGCAGCTTCGCGACCAGATCCGCCTCGGAGACGATACCGATAAGCGAGCCGCTTCCGTCGACGACCGGTACGCGGCGCACGTGCGCCGCTTCCATCTTGGCCACGATCTGCGAGACCTCGGCATCAGCCGTGACGGTCTGCAACGGCAGCGGCGTCATGTGCTGGCCGACTTCGCAACCGACGCCATGTCGCCGAGCGGTGCAACGGATTGAGATGTCGCGGTCGGTGATGATCCCGACGAGGCGGCGCGACACGATGTCGCTGACAACGGGAATGCATCCCACCTCTTCATACTTCATGATTTCGGCCGCCTCGAAGAGTTTGGCGGCTGGCGTGACCACAGCCGGCATCGGCGTCATGGTATCGCGGGCCTTCATAGGATGTCTCCAGATTTCATTGTCGGTGTACGCACCTAACGAGACTTCTCGGTAGTTCGCTCAGCCCACCACGTTCCTTGCTGAGGTGCTTGGTTCCTGACGCTGTCGAGGATCATGAACTCGCCTTCGACGCGATCTCCCCTAAGTGCACCGCGAAACACCGTCAGGAGCATTGTCCCGTCCTCGGGCGATGGATACGGGTCGATCGCGCCAGTAATGCGACCGCCCTCCACCCGCACGAACTTGATCGTTAGGACTTGAGTGCGGTCTCTCCATGTCTCTGGCGCAGACGGTTGCGGAAACATCATCGCGCGTTCACGGGGAATCATGAGCACGTCGCCGAAGGCCGTGTCTCGCGCGGCGTCGAGCTTGAACCAGATCGTCCCTGAGCGCTGCGCCGCATCGCTGCGGTATTCGCCGGACCACTCTCCAGCGAGAGCGGCGATGTCATCCGCCGGACCTAGCATCACAACCGGTGGGGATTTCCACGCACACGCCGCGGCAACGAGTGCCAGCGCTAGGTTCGCGAGTCGCTTCATCGCTCCTCCTTTCTTCGCGGAAGACGTTCCCGCGCACTGCACGATGCCCTACCGGCGCAGACCCGAGAGTCAGGGATCACCCGCGATGATGTCAGGGAACGATGCCTCGCGCTTCGGCGCGAGCTAACTGAGGCATCCCTGCCAGCGCGCAATCAGTAACAGCACGCCGGCGACGAAGAGCCACCCGAAAATCACCTTGTTGTACCGCGCGAGCCACAGCGGCAAATAGATATCGAAGTTCGCGCTGCGGTCATCGCTGTAGCGCGCCGCCACGTCTGTAAGCGGACAGCGCATGTCGTTGGCAGCAAGCACGAGTATCTCAACCGAGACAATCGCGGTCAGCACGAGCGCTGCATCGAGACGTCCGCGCCAGGCCGTCACCGGAAGCGCGATGATGCAACCGGCGAACAGCGCCCACACGAGCGTGTGGACGACCTTCACGGCACGCAGGGCCGAACGACCGGGTATCACGATGTCGCCGCCTAACGTGAGCCGCGGCTCCTCGCAAGCCGACGCGGCAACCGATCAGACATCGTTGAATCCTCGCAGGAGACGTCCTCAGTGCTGCTGAGAGTAGTCTCGCTGAAGCGCTTCATTCTGACGGTCGGGGAAGCTTCGAACTTCTGTGCGGCTGTCCCTTAGGCCCGGTAAGGAATTCCCCGACGTTTGCGCTGGCGGCGGCGAATGCCTTACGCGCGAGCGGAATTGGCCCGACTCAGCCCGCACGCATACCAGGCGATCATCCGGGTCGTATGCTCGCTCAGAGAATCCCCGGTTCGGCGAAGCAAGCGGCGGCATTGCCCATCGCCGCCGCGGCATTCGCCATTGCAGGTTCGGCGCTGCGCGTCACCATCGCGGATACTCGCTGGGGTGACGGCGTGTGGCTGGCAGGCCTCGCGATTACCGGAGCTCCAGTTGTGTGGCGCACGCTGCGACACGTCGCCGCGCGCCGCTTCGCCACGGACGTCGTGGCCATGATTGCCATCGTGACGGCGCTGCTGCTTGGCGAGCCACTCGCCGGTCTCATTGTGGTCCTCATGCAAACAGGGGGAGAGGCACTCGAGCGTTTCGCCGAAGGGCGCGCGTCGCGCGCGGTGCAAGCGCTCGCGGACGAGGCCCCGCGCATCGCGCATCGGTTGAGTGCCGACCGCACAGAAGATGTACCAGTCGACACTATTCGTGTCGGCGACGAGCTGCTCGTGCGGCCAGGAGAGATGATCCCCTGCGACGGAGTCACTGTAGAGGGCCATTCGCTGGTCGATGCATCGCGCCTAACGGGCGAGCCGATACCGATTGGCGCCGAAAAGGGAACGCGGCTGCTCAGCGGCATGCTGAATCGCGATGGAGCGCTCGTAGTGCGCGCCACAGCCGTAGCGCGTGAGAGCCAGTACGCGCGTATTGTCGAGCTAGTACGATCGGCCGAAGCGACGAAAGCGCCATTGCAGCGGCTTGCCGCTCGTTATGCAGTCTGGTTCACGCCCGTCACGCTTCTTGTAAGCATCGGCAGCTGGATGCTATCCGGCGATGCAACGCGCGCTCTCGCTGTTCTCGTCGTCGCGACGCCATGTCCACTCATCCTCGCAACGCCAGTCGCGATCATCGGTGGCATCAATCGGGCAGCCAGCCGGCAGATCATCGTGCGTACCGGGGGAGCGCTGGAGCGCCTGGACCACGTCGACACCGCGGTATTCGACAAGACCGGTACGCTGACTGTTGGTCAGCCGTCGGTCGCGCGCGTAGTCCCCGCGGCGCCGTACACTGAGCGCGAGGTGCTGCGACTGGCTGGCGCGGTGGAGCAACACTCCGGCCACCTGCTCGCACGTCCGGTGGTGGAGGCCGCGCGCGCGTTAGGCGCCGCGCTCCCCGCTCCGACGCAGATTCGTGAGGCGGCCGGTGAAGGGGTAACCGGTGACGTCGAGGGGCATCGCGTCAGCGTCGGAGGCCGCCGTTACGTGCTCAGCGCGATCGGCCGGCCGAACGGTGCGCGACCGCCCAACGATGCTGCGCCAGGACTGCGCGCATACGTGGCCATCGACGGCGCTGTCGCGGGGACAGTGGAGTACGCCGATCGCATACGCCACACGGCCGCCCCAATGCTGCGAAGGCTTCAGCAACTCGGTGTTAGGCGCACGATCATGCTGTCTGGTGACAGCCAAGCCAATGCCAGCGCCGTCGCAGCCACGTTCGGCATCGATCAAGCGTTAGGCGATCTTCTTCCGGCAGACAAAGTAGCGCACGTTGCGGCACTCAACGACGGCGGTGCGCGAGTACTCATGGTTGGCGATGGCACGAATGACGCGCCTGCGCTCGAGCATGCGTACGTGGGCATCGCACTGGCTGGCCATGGTGGCGGGATCACTGCAGAGGCGGCTGACATCGTTATTCTGGTCGACGACCTCGCGCGTGTGAGTGAAGCGGTCGCGATCGGTCAGCGCACGATGCGGATCGCGCGTCAGAGTATCTGGGCGGGGCTGTCTCTCAGCGGCATTGCGATGATCTTCGCGGCGGCCGGGACGATACAGCCGGTCTTCGGTGCCCTTCTGCAGGAAGTCATCGACGTCGCCGTCATTCTCAACGCGCTTCGTGCGAGTGCGGGAGAACCTCGCCGTCAGTCGCGAGAGTAGCGACCTTTCTGCTATGAGGCTCCAGCCACTCGCATCTCCACGTTAGGCATCGTTTAAGACTGCGATGCCCGGCTGCTCGACGGCTCGAGTCCAGTTACTCAGTCGCGCGATCGCGCGATATACGGCGTCGCGCAGCGCTTTCTCGCGCGGATCGTCTGCAAGGTAGAAATCCAGCTTGTTCATGACATAGGCATAGCCGAGCTGCGCATCGGGATCGGCGAATGCGAACGAGCCGCCCGCCCCGGGCGCACCGAACGCGCGTTCGCTCGAGCCGAACGAGACGTTAGGTCCGGGCCGTAGGAAGCCGAGTGAGAAATACGACGGAATACCGAGCACTACGTCCTTGTCACCGTGGCTCACAGGTGGAGCCGTTACGAGGGCAATCGTCTCCGGTGTGATCCCCAGCTCGGTGCCGCCCTCGGCGAACGCCGAATAGGCGCGCGCGATCGCGCGCGCTGTGCCGACCCCGTTGCCCGCGGGCACCTCGACGTCGTAAGTGCGGCGGTCATTCCAGTCGAAGTTGGTGCCAACGAACGACCGACGAAGCAGCGATCCGGGCAGAATCATCTTCATCGTCACTGCCAACGGCGTGTAGCGGAGCGCCATGAGGCCGCGCGTCATCGACAAGGTCTTCAGTGTGGCTATGCGCTCGAAGGGAATGTCGCGCGGAAGGCCGATGTAGAACTCCACACCCAGCGACTCAGCGATCTCTTCGTGAAAGAAACTGCCCAGCGTGCGGTGCGCCGGATCGACGCGGCGGATCAGCTCCTGCATGCAGAGCCCGATCGTCAGCGTGTGGTAGCCGTGGCGCGTCCCGGGGGACCACGCCGGCTTTTGACGTGCGACCACTCGCGCGACGTAGTCGAGGTCGAGCAGCTTGTCGATCGTGAGGCTCTCGTCGAGCAGGACGAGCCCGGCCTCATGCGCGAGGAGCTGGCGCACGGTGACCGCGCCTTTGCCGTTCTGCGCGAACTCGGGCCAGTACCGCGCGACTGGCGCATCGTAGTCGAGCCAACCGCGCGCGTTCGCCACTGCCAGCGTCATCGCCGCTAGACCTTTAGTCATGGACATGACCACGACCATCGTATCTTCCTGCCACAGGTCATCGCCGTTAGGCGTGCGCCGGCCCCCCCATAAGTCGACGACCTCCTCGCCGCGCCAGAACGCCGCAACTGCAGCGCCGATGTCGCCGCGTTCAGTGAAGTTGCGTTCGAACTCCGCGCGCACTTGTTCGAAGCCCGGAGCCACGAGGCCTTGGACGTGAGTTGTTGTTGTCATGGAACCCTACCTCTGCGCCGCGGACCGCGGACGCCGTATGAGCGCGATGCCTAACACCGCGACCCAGAGCAACGATGCGTAGATGTTGATGCGCTCGACGATCCCAAACCCCGGCGTGGACTGTCCCGCCGCAAGTCGGGCGCCGTAAGGGGCTGCTAGCAAGCCGAATATGACGAGTGCCAGGAGTGTCCCTAACGAGTAGATGCGGAAACGTTTGCCGAGTGCGAAGGCTCCGAAGCCGATAGCCAAGAGCGTCAGCAATACGAGCCCACCCGTGACCACTATGTGCGGAAGGTCGTTATCCGGTCCGACAGCGCCTCGCTGGTGCATTTCGAAGAAAGTGGGTCCTGTGAAGCCAAGTGCGGCATAGCCGATCAACATGGCTCCCGTGACTAGCAGGGCGCGGTTTCTTCCTCGGGCTTCGCGACAAACGGCGACGCCAAAAGCGAACACGAGCACACCGTACACGAGGAATAGCGGATCGACAAAGGCTTCTGACGGAGCGCCGATCGCCATCAGTTCGCTGATCGCTTGCGACGTGAAGCTGTAGCCCTCGTACTGCAGTCCGCCGAGTACGTCGGTCGCGATGTAAAGCAGTGACGAGACAATGCCGCACGCGAGCAAGAACTGTCGCACAGCACTTCCACTCCGAGCCGGTGCTGTCGCCAGGTCGTGGTCTTGTGTCATCCCAATCGATGTCATCGTTCTCTCCGCGCTGCTTCGCGCGCCATCGCGCGCACAGTGCCAAGGATCGTTCGTCGCGGCTCCATGTTCTGTCGGGGGGACGTCCGCTGCTGCGTGGGGGAACTCCTGATTCGATGAACGCAGGCGTCAGAAGGACACATTCACTGCGCAGAGCGCGGACGTTCGGCTGAACATCAGCCAGACGTAAGCGTTGCTCCTTGTTGTGGCGTTCGAGAGAGGGCGGTTGCTACGGGAAGCGCCTGCGGCGTGGAGACGGCCTGGGCGGCTCGGGAAGGCCACCAGAGCAGCGCGAGTACCATCCAGACCAGCGTTAGGCCGACCGGCGCGGGAGGCTGACCGAGCGTGAGCACCTGGAACACGATGCCTGCGGTCGCAAATCCAACCAGCGCCCGCTTCCAATCCTTGGTGCGCATAACGAGCACAGCGGCGGCGATGAACACCACGAAGGTGATCGCCGATAACACAACGCTCACGTGATTCGACAGCCGGCCGCGATTCCCCGTCTCAGTGAGCTGCTTGATGCCGATCATCATGCGCCGTTCCATGACGAAGTGGATCGGCTCGAAGATCGATCTGTCGAACGTCAATCCGAGCAGTGAGCGGCCGGACGCGCCACGACCGCGAATCAGCAAGCGAGTGGTGTTGGCGCTTACGGGTAGCAACACCATCGACCAGCTGCCGTTCTCGGGCTCGCTGAGAGTCGTACCGAACGAGCGCGCGGCGAAACCTAACGCGCGTCCGGGCACGAACACGCGCAGGGTGGCGAAGCCGGCGCCGCCGGCCTTGTCCTTCGGGTACATCCAGAGCTTGTCGCCGAGCTGCCAGACTTGCTTATCTGGTTGCCGGACGTCGAGCGTCGGCATCTCGCATCCGACGAGGTTCTCGAGAACGTCGTAGCTGTAGAATCCCCCGCGGTCTTGGCCGAGCTGGGCGAGCCACGGCCATACATAGTCCGCCGGTGCCGTGATGCTGATGGCGCGCGTCTGTTGCGCGCGCGCATCCGCGATGATTTCGTCACCGGCGAGGGTCATGCGGCGCTCCTGCGCGGTGGCGCCCCAGTTCAGGTACCACGGACGCACGAACGCGAAAAAGCCGGCACTCAGGACGGCGAGTGTAGTGACAAGCGCGAGCGCCCGCACGGAGCGGCGATCGGTGGGTTTCATCGATGTCATCCTCGTTTCGCGTTGCGCTCGATCGTGGCCAGCATGGCGCGCATAACGACACCGACAAATGGCGAGACGACGCGCCAGTAGCGCAGAAAGGCGCGGCGTGACGCAGCATCAATCGCCTTGGTTCGCGACTCGTAGGTCACAAGGGTGCGACCGTCGCCTAACGGGCGAAACCAAAAGTGGCAAGCAATCTTGGCGAACCCCGTGCCAGCAAAGCTTCTAAAGACGCTCGCATCGGTCTTGAGCAGCTTCGTCTCACCCGACCAGAAGCGGCCGATGGCACCGAATGCGATTTCCCTGGGCCAGTCTTGACCCAGCGTCACCCATTCGCCTCGCAGTGGCAGCGAGCCCACGCGAATCGCTCGCGGTGAAGCGAGCCGCGCCCGCGGCCTAACGCGCAGGCTCGTGATCACGCGCTCCGCGGCCGCGCGCAATGCAAACAAAATCCGCACCGCGCGGCTGCTGCGCACGGCGTCCAGAAAGTCCGTGTTCAGCGTGATATCGTACAAAGTCTCGGGCGTGGCATCAATCACGCGTCGCTCGATGCGAGTGGCGTCCCATGCCGGCATGCAGTGGTCCAATCGGAGTAGACGCGTGGGCGCCTCCTCTCGCGAAGGGGCAACGTAGGGCTCGAAGCCCAGCGACCTTTCAATCACGGCGGCCATAAGTACCTCCTCGAGCGCCATCGCCGGCGACTCTTTATGCGGGGGTGCGCCGCACAAACCGCGGTGCGTCGCTCTCAGCTGAACGGTACCACGCCGGCTTCAGCGGTCTGTCGGCGAATACGCGGACAGGCGGTCGGGAACTCTCCGACCCTTTGAGCGAGCAGCTCTATTGGCGTGGCAAGCGCTCAGGTGATTGCCGACGCGTTCACCGGGATTCCCCTACTGACGGAGGTTTCCAGGCGCCCCAACTTCGATCATGCGACTGCAAGCCGGCGAAGGGCGTCGACTGCGGGACGCCTAACGAGGTGCGCTATGATGCGGCTACATGATATCATGACGGCGGACGTTCTCACC
>CBQVAZ010000122.1:0-8803 GCA_967720205.1 uncultured Gemmatimonadaceae bacterium
CGCGGATCCTTCCAGTGCCAGAGGTCGAAGACGGCTTTGTCGGCGAGCGAGTCGGTCGGGATCGTATCGATCGGCGCCGGCGCCACGCCGAAGACGATGGCCGAGCCCGTCCGCGAGAAACTCACGCTCCCACGGTCGCTCGGCGTCAGCCCATCGAGCGTCGCCGGAATGGCAACCGCGTTAGGCGCCTTGACAGTCGCGTAGTACAGCGAAAAGCGCGCCTTGTCCTTGGGATACTCCCCCTTGTCGCTCACAAAGGCGAACTGCGCGCCGGCCCGATCGAACGCCAACTGCTTGTAGTTCGCTTCGCCGGTGAGCACGGGGGTGCTCTGCGCGCTGCCTAACGCTCGCAGAAAGACCCCCTCAGTGGCCGGCGTGCGCGACGTCACGGCGTACGCGAGCCATTTGGCGCTGTCGTCCACGACATAGCTCGATACGTCGGCGATGCGCGACTCCACGCCGCTCTCCAGGTCGCGCACGACGAGCACGGTGCCAAACTCGCGCCGCGGCGCGCCTCCACGGCGTGTGGAGTCGTTCCCCGCCGGCGCCGCACCCGAGTCGGCCTCGAGCTGATACACGATCCAGCGCGTCGACTCGCGCGGAAGCCGGAAGCCGCGCACCCGTTCGATCGTCGTGACATTGCCGTCAGACAGCCTAACGAGTTTGAGCCGGTTCTTCGGCTGGTCGGCCGGTCGCGCCTTGCGGCGCCGCGCGGCGTCGAAGTCGGCCTGGGGCGCGTAAGCGAGCACGGCCGCATAACGCGAATCGCCGCTGAAGACCGGCGCCGGCGCGACGAAGGGAGAATCGACGGTCACGCTGTTGATGGGGCGGCCCGTCCAACCGCGCGGAGTCCTGTATTCCGTGCTGCCGCTCGTGGCCCGCACGACGAGCTCCCCGTCACCAACGACCGGAGCCAGTGTGTACGCCGTCCAGCGTCCGTCCGGCGACAGCGTCGCTCCAGAGATCGTGCGCCAGGAGTCGTAGGTGTCCGGCGTCAACTGCCTTTTTGCGGTTTGCGCCGACGCCGCCGTTGCAGTAGCGGCGAGCAGCACGACGGCTGGAAAGAGGGCGAAGCGAGTCATTAGGGCCACCTTGGCAACGCCGCAGTCCGCGGCGGAAAGATCGAACCACGAGTTACGCATGACGCAAGCGAATTGCTCGCGTTGGCAGCGGTGGGGCATAATTACGCCGTGTACTTACAGCGATTTTATCATGAGGGGCTCGCTCAGGCGAGCTACATGGTTGCCTGCCAGGGAACCGGTGAAGCACTGGTTGTAGACCCCAATCGCAACCTCGACATCTATATCGGCGCCGCCGCGGCGCACGGCTTCCGGATCACGTATGTCACCGAAACGCACATCCACGCCGATTTCGTGTCCGGCTCGCGCGAGCTGGCTCGCCGAGTGCACGCTCGGCTGCTGCTCTCGCGTGAGGGCGGCAAGGACTGGCAGTACGGCTTTGCAGAGGAGAGCGGCACGACGACGCTGCTGCGTCACGACGACGTGGTGAGGATCGGTCGAGTGGACGTGCGCGCGCTGCACACGCCGGGACACACGCCGGAACACCTAACGTTCGTCGTGACGGACACTGTCGTCTCGAAGCACCCGATGGGCGCATTCACCGGCGACTTCCTTTTCGTCGGCGACGTGGGCCGCCCCGACCTGTTGGAGCGCTCCGCCGGAGTTGCCGGAACAATGCGCGACAACGCTCGCCAGCTGTATGCCTCGCTCCAAAAGTTTGTGGCCATGTACCCGGATCACTTGCAGATCTGGCCCGGCCACGGCGCCGGTTCGGCCTGCGGTAAAGCGTTAGGCGCTGTTCCGTCCTCCACGCTTGGCTACGAAAAGCTCTCGAACTGGGCGCTCCAGGTGCCCGATGCGGAAGCCTTCGCTAACGAGGTGCTCGATAGCCAGTCGGAGCCACCACCCTATTTCGCGACGATGAAGCGCGTCAATCGCGACGGGCCGCCGGATCATAGCAACGCGCAGCCGGTAACGCGTCAGGCAGCAGAACGTCTGTCTGAGCTGCTCGCCGCCGGTGCGTTCGTCATCGACTTGCGACCGACGTGGCTCTTCGCGCGGGGCGGCGTCCCGGGAACGATCAATCTCCCACTCAACAATTCGTTCGTCGCGCGCGCCGGATGGCTCGTTCCCTACGATCGCGACGTGTTTTTGCTCGCTGGCGAGGACGGCGAGACTGTCGCGCAGTCGGCGGTGCGTGAGCTCAAGCTGATCGGCATCGAGAACGTGCGGGGCTGGTTCGGCGCCGACGCGTTACAAGACGGCGCGGCCGGGCAGACGATCCCACAGCTTTCCGCGAATGACGTGGCGACACGCGTGCGGAGCGGCAGCGCCATCATCGTGGATGTGCGCGACGCGAACGAGTGGTCGCAGGGACACATTCCCGGCGCAGTACACGTCCCGCTCGGGGAGTTGGCGCAGCGCGCGGCGGAGCTGGCGGACGGTGGCCGTCAACTCGTGCTGCACTGCGCGGCTGGCGGGCGATCGGGAATCGGCACGAGCGTATTGTTGGCGCACGGCGTACCTAACGTGGCCAACATGGAAGGGGGCTACACCGCGTGGCAAGCAGCCGGCCTCCCAGTGACAAAGGCAGACACCTAACGAATGCGCCGCATCGTTGGATACTTCCTGCGCGGCCTGGTCTTCATCGCGCCGGTCGCCGTGACGGTCTACATCCTCGTCTTGATCTTCCAGACGATCGACGGCTGGCTTGGACTCAGCATCCCTGGACTCGGCTTTCTCCTCACGCTCGTCCTCATCACGCTCGTCGGTTTCGTCGGCTCGACGTTTCTGGCCCGCTCGCTGATCGGAGTCTTCGATCGGATTCTGGAGCGTCTGCCATTCGTGCGTTTCCTGTACTCGTCGACGAAGGATCTGGTCAATGCATTCGTCGGTGAAAAGCGCCGGTTCGATCAGCCCGTCGCCGTGCGCATCCTTCCGGGCGGAGAAGCGCGCGCGTTAGGCTTCGTGACGCAAAAGTCGCTCGCCAAACTGGGGCTGGAGGATTTCGTCGGCGTCTACTTCCCGCAATCGTACAACTTCGCGGGGAGTCTGCTGCTCGTACCGGGGAAAGACGTCGAGCGCATCAAGGCCAGCAGCTCCGATGTGATGGCCTTCATCGTCTCCGGCGGCGTGACCGACGTTCCCGAGTTGCACGATAAAACACCACCCGCGAACGAGGTCGTGCGATCCAAATGAAAGTGCGCCTAGCCTGTCTCGCGACCTGCCTAACGCTTGGTGCAAACGTTGCCGCTCAAGCGCCCACGTCCTACGTCCTGCGTCCGGCGCGCGTCTGGGACGGTGTGAGCGATCGGGCCCGCGAGGGCGTGATCGTCGTCGTGACGGGAGAGCGCATCGTGGCCGTCGGTGCGGCGGGAGACGTCCAGGTCCCGCGCGACGCGCAGACGATCGATTTGCCGGGCACCACGCTCCTGCCCGGTCTCATCGACGCGCATTCGCACGTCCTGCTCCATCCGTACAACGAAACGTCGTGGGACGATCAGGTCCTGCACGAGTCGCAGGCGCTGCGCGTGGCGCGCGCCACGAATCATCTGCGCGCGACGCTGCTTGCTGGCTTTACGACATTACGCGACTTGGGGACCGAAGGGGCCGGATACGCCGACGTCGGTCTCAAGCAGGCGATCGAGCAGCAGATCATTCCCGGACCGCGGCTCATTGTCACGACGCGCGCGATCGTCGCTCGCGGCAGTTACGGGCCGAAAGGCTTCGCCGTGGACTGGGACGTTCCCCAGGGCGCGGAGGAAGCCGACGGCGTCGAAAGCCTAACGCGGATCGTACGCGACCAAATCGGCCACGGCGCCGATTGGATCAAGGTCTACGCCGACTATCGCTGGGGGCCGCGCGGCGAGACTCGGCCGACCTTCTCGCAGGACGAGCTCAAGACAATCGTCGAGACGGCGCGCTCGAGCGGCCGGCCAGTCGTCGCACATGCGTCCACCGCCGAGGCGATGCGTCGGGCGACGATGGCTGGGGTGGAAACGATCGAACACGGTGATAACGGAACCACGGAAGTATTCAGACTCATGGCCGAAAAGGGCGTCGCACTGTGTCCAACGGTCGCCGCGGGCGACGCCGTCTCGCAGTATCGCGGTTGGAAGAAGGGCACTGAACCCGAACCGCCGAGGCTCAAGGAGAAGCGTGCGAGCGTCATGGCCGCTGTTGCTGCGGGCGTCACGATCTGCAACGGCAGTGACGTCGGCGTATTCGCGCACGGCGACAACGTGCGCGAGCTCGAGATTCTCGTGGACTACGGCCTAACGCCGCTCGCGGCGCTCAAGGCGGCGACGTCGGTGACGGCGAAAGTACTGCACATGGAGAATCAGATCGGGGCGCTGCGTCCCGGACTGCTGGCGGATATCGTCGCCGTCGACGGCGACCCGTTGGCGAGCATCGCCGCGCTGCGCCGAGTGAAGCTGGTCATGAAAGGCGGCTCCCTCGTTAGGCGGCCCGGCGCGGTGTCCCAATGACTTGGGACACCGCAAAACGTTTGTTAGACGCCTAGTACCAGGGTTCGTCGGCCGTTGGGCCGTAAATCGACGGCACCTTCCCGTCAGCCATGCGCAGATAGACTGAGAACTGCCCTCGGTGGTGGATCTGATCGCACAACACCATCCACATGAATTGGGTCTTGGGAATGTCGCCAAGGGTCTTCGGCGCGACGAAGAACTTCACCGTCTCGAGAAGCTGATCGTCACGCATGTTGGCGACGACGTCGGCGACGCGCTTGTGACCCTGGTCGAATTTCTCAATGATCGTGGCCAGGCTGTCCGGGGCTGGGGGCATTCCCGCCGGCGGCTGCGACCAGTCGAAACCGGTCGTGAGTCCCTTTTCCAGCATACCCATTTCCATCACGAAGATCCAAGCGAGATCACGGGCAGTCTTGCACTTCGGATGCGGTTGCAGCTCGCAATTATCCACTGGATACGCGCGCAACACGCGCATCGTCGTCCCATGTTCCTGCTCGAACGCCGCTAGAAACTGGTCTTTGGGACTGACGACTGCCTGAGTTGTGGCGGGGGTCGGACTAGCTGTCGTGGCCATGGCTTCCTCCTGAGTGCACCGATTGGGCGTTCGAAATTAGGAGCGGCATTGCAAAGCGAAAGATCCTGGCGCGAGAGATTTCGTTCCTGTGACGGGCAATCCGCCGAATACGGTCAACGTTTAGGTTTGGTACTGGAAATGACGACGAGTCGTTCTTGAAAACGCCTAACGAGACAACCTCGCGTCGCCGCGGGCCGCGTGGCGACGTGCTGCTCATGGTCGGCACAACCAAGGGTGCGTTCCTGTTGTGGTCCACCGCGGACCGCAAACGCTGGCGTGTCGACGGACCGCATTTCCCCGGTGAATCCGTATACGCGATGGCCTTCGACTCGCGTGCCAAGCGACAACGACTGTTCGCATCGACAAACACCTGGCAGCACGGTAGCGTCGTCAGGTCGAGCGACGACTTCGCACGAAACTGGACGGCGGCCGACCGGAAGAACGTTGTCTTTCCGGAGGATTCGGGTCTCAAACTCAAGCAGATCTGGCAGATCGCACCGGCGACGAGCAGCCAACCCGATCTGCTCTACCTCGGCGTCGAGCCGGCCTGCCTCTTCGATTCGCGTGACGCGGGCGAAACATGGTCGGCGGTCGACGGGCTCGTTAGGCATGCGCATCGGCCGAGCTGGGTCCCGGGCGGCGGCGGGCTCTGTCTGCACACGATTGTGCTCGATCCCGCCGAACCGCGGCGCATCCTCGTCGGGATTTCGACAGGTGGCGTGTATCGCAGCGAGGACGCCGGCGTCACGTGGAATCCGAGCAACAACGGATTGAGCGCGGAGTTCATGCCGGACAACAAGTTTCCCGAGTTCGGGCAGTGCGTGCACAAGTTCGCGGCGCATCCGGCACAACGTGGCCGCCTCTACCTGCAAAACCACTGGGGCGTCTATCGCAGCGACAACTGGGGGCAGCAATGGCTCGATATCGGCGACGCGCTGCCATCTGACTTCGGTTTCGCCCTCGCCGTACACCCACGCGATGCGGCAACGGCCTACGTCATCCCGATGGAGTCGGATGAATTCCATTGTGCGGCTGGAGGCAAGCTTCGCGTCTTCCGGACGAGCAACGGGGGAACGAGCTGGGAACCGCGCACGCGCGGCCTTCCACAGCGTCAGGCGTACGAAACCGTTGTGCGCGACGCTTTCTCAACGGACTCGTTAGGGAACTACGGCCTGTACTTTGGGACCCGAAACGGCAAGCTGTTCGCGTCCCTGGACGAGGGGGAGAGCTGGCGCTCCCTCGCCGACAGCCTCCCGCCGATTACGTGCGTCAGGGCCGCCGTTGTCGGTGAGGGTGTCGCGGCAATGGAGTAGCTCTGCCAGATCTGACGCTCACGACTGCTCCGATGGCCACCAGGCGTGTTGACGCTGGATCAGCGCCTGGCGAGCATTCGACATGACAGTGCGGCGACTGAACCGGTTGCGAATTGTATCGGCGGGCAGCCTCCTCGGAGCTTTTGTGCTTGGCGCCTGCGAGAGCGCGCCGCCGGATGCTGCTCCCACTGTCGGAACAATCGACACGCTCCCGTCGCCCGCCGGGCCACGCAGCGGCGAGCCTAACGTTGCCGCCGGCCCCGATGGCCGCGTGTGGATGTCCTGGTTGGAAGCCGCGGACGACTCGCTCACTTCGCTAAAGGTTGCCGCGTTCAACGGCACTGGATGGTCGGCCCCGGTTACCGTCGTCTCGCGTCGCGATCTGATGGTGAACTGGGCAGATTTCCCGTCTGTTTTCGCCACGGCTACAGGCAGGCTCGTCGCGCACTGGCTGCAGCGGAGTGACACGGGCAAATACGCCTACGAAGTGCGTGTGGCGCAGTCGGCGGACGAAGGAGCAACGTGGACTCAGCCGGTGATCTTGCACCGCGACAGGGGCCGCGCCGAGCACGGATTCGTCTCGCTCTTCGCCGCTCGCGGCGATTCAGTCGGAGCTGTGTGGCTCGACGGTCGCAAATCCGCCATGGCCGCTCAGCCACACGAAATGCAACTCGCGACGACTTCCATCGCACCGTCCGGCTCGTTCGGCCCCGAGTCCATCATCGACCAGCGCATCTGCGATTGCTGTCAGACTGACGTCGCCGTTACTCCACGCGGGCCCGTCGTCGTGTATCGCGATCGCAGCGACGCCGAGATCCGCGACATCTACGCGATGCGCCGGGAGGGCGCGACGTGGACAACACCGGTCGTCGTGCATAACGACAATTGGAAGATTCCGGGTTGTCCCGTGAACGGCCCCGCCATCGCGGCGCGCGGAGACACAATCGCCGTGGCCTGGTTCACTGCGGCCGATGACACGGCGCGAGTGAAGCTCGCGTACTCGACAGACGCCGGTACCACTTTCAGCGCGCCGCTCCGCATCGACGGCGGTCTCCCGATCGGACGCGTCGACGTGCAGCTCGGAGACAGCGCGCGAGCGATCGTGGCGTGGCTGGAGCGAACAGACTCGGCTGCTGCCGAGCTGAGGCTCCGGGCCGTCATGCCTAACGGGGCTCTTTCGGCGCCTGTCACGCTCGCGCGGACGTCGGGCGCGCGCGGCAGCGGATTCCCGCGCATGACGCTGCAGCGCTACAACGACGAGCAGGCCTTGATCGCGGCGTGGACGATCACCGGGGACAGCTCACGGGTGCACGTCGCGCGCGTGAGGTTGCGTTAGGCATGTCTCACAAACAGGAGTTGGTCGATACACGCTGTCGCATGCTCGCTCGAGCAGCGTTGGCGCTCGTCGTAATGGCAGCATGCGGTGGTCGCGATCGGCCCGGACAGATCGAGGTCGGCCTTCCGGCGCCGGCGTACAGCGCTCGCACGTTAGGCGGCCAGCCCGCTTCGCTCGCTGATCTCAAGGGTCGCGTCGTGCTCCTGAACGGCTGGGCTACGTGGTGCATCCCGTGTCAAAGAGAAGTCCCGGCCCTCGAGAAGCTGTACACGGCGCGGCGCGGCGAAGGGCTCGAGATCATCGGCGTGAACGTCGACGTCGGCGGAGCGGAGAACCGCGTGCGCGAGTTCATGAGCACGTTCAGCATGACGTATCCTGTCTGGCGCGATCCGGATGACATCTTCTCCGGCGTCTTTCGCGCATATGGCTTGCCCGCGTCGTACTTGATCGGCCGCGACGGCATTTTGCGATGGCACCAAGTCGGCGAAGTCGATCCCGAGTCGCCGAGCTTCAAGACAGCGCTTTCGGCCGCTCTCGCCGAGCCGGCTCCGGCGCCGTAGGGCGTGCGACGCGTAGCCATCGTCGTCTTCGACGACGTCGAGGTACTCGATTTCTGTGGTCCGTTCGAAGTCTTCGCGGTTTGCGGACGGCGATCGGGGGACGCGCCTTTCGAGGTGCATACGGTTGCTGAAACGTCTCGGCCGGTGCTCGCGCGGCACCGTCTGAGCGTGAATCCGACCTACACTTTCAGCAGCAGCGACGCGCCGCGCGCCGATATCGTGGTCGTGCCCGGCGGCTTTGGCACTCGTCGCGAGATGAATAATCCGGCGATGCTCGAATGGGTGCAGCGCGCGAATCGCGACGCCGAACTTTTGCTCAGCGTCTGCACCGGCGCTCTGATCCTCGGCGCAGCAGGCTTGCTCGACGGCCTCGAGGCGACGACGCACTTCGGCGCGTACGACGAGTTACGGAAGGCAGCGCCTGGTTGCCGCGTGCGCACCGACATGCGCTACGTCGACACCGGTCGCCTGATCACATCGGCGGGCGTAAGCGCCGGGATCGATATGGCGTTG
>CBQVAZ010000123.1:0-8773 GCA_967720205.1 uncultured Gemmatimonadaceae bacterium
CAGGTGCTCAATCAGCTGCAGGATGTCGAGGCGATGCGCGCCGCGATGGCGAAGTTTCTCGCCCTGGAGCCCGGCGGCGAACAGGCTGGTGGTTTGCGCTTCGCGACCAAGCTGCTGGATCCAGCAACGGCGCGCGACCCCAAGTCGTTAGGTGATCTTTTCAGCGCGGCGGATCCGCGTGCGATTAGCACGGCGTACCAAACGTTGCTGTACTTGAATGACAGCGCCGAGACGCAGGTTGCTGTTGCCCGCGCGATGCGGGCCGGAATCGAGGCCGGACATGTGCCGCAAGCATTCGTAGAACAGGGGCGTGCCAGCGCCGCGCAAGCGTTCGTGGCCCGCGGCCACCTACGTGACGCGCTCGAGATCGCGCCGAACTCGACGTCGCTGGTCGTTCAGGCAGGCTTGGTCGGGATCCTGCCGAAAGATTCCGTCGATCGAGTTGTCACACGAGCAAGCGCGCAGCCTAACGGGCAGACCGTCTGGGCCATGCTTACGTGGCTGGCAGCACAGCGCGACGTCGCTGGCGTGCGCCGCCTGCTCGATCGCCTGGGTAAGACCAAGAGCGAGTACACGCCGGCGACGATTCCGGCTGCATTCATTGCGCTGGCGCGCGGTGACACAGCGGCCGCGATCCACGACTTCACCCTGCCAGATTCTGTCTGCCTAACGTGGTGTCCGGTCGCTCGCCTGCACCTCGCGCGCTTGCTCGCCGCGCGCGGCGAGGACGCCAAGGCTGCCGCGCTGTACGACCAGGACTTCGCCAGCGTGGACATCGGCAAAATCATGTGGATGCTGGACCGCGGCCGTGTGAATCAGCGCTTGGGCAATCGCCAGAAAGCCATCGATTCGTTCGCGTATGTGGTCAGCGCGTGGCAGAATCCCGATTCCGAGCTCAAACCCTTTGTCGAGGAAGCGCGGCGTGGATTGAGCGCGTTGAGATCGGATCCGGCGCGACCTTAAGGTGAGGCTCGTGTAACGGCACGTGCACCGCGCTCGACTGCTCCGCGCCGCCATGACACTTGCCCGCGTAACGCCGGCTCCGTTCGCGCGCACGCTTGGCCGAGCGGCCGCGCGCGCGGCATATGCGGCGCTGCCTGAACGACGGGCGATCCTGCTCGACAACCTGAGGCACACGGCGCCTGGCGCGTCGGATGAAATGCGGCGGCGTCTCGCGCGAAACACGTTCGGCTACATCGCCGATTGCCAGGTCGATCTCTATCGCCTCGTTGGGCGTCCGCCTAACGAAGTTCCCGAGATGATCGACGTGCGCGGCATGGAAAACCTGGAAGCGGCACGGCGGCTCGGCCGCGGGGTCATCATCGTCACTGCTCACTTGGGGAACTATGAGCTCGGTGCCGCCTGCCTCGGGGCGCTTGGGGTTCCAGTGTACGCCATAGTGGAAGACGTCGAGCCGGAGATGCTGGCACTCCTCGAGCAATACCGAACAGCCACCGGCATGCGCACAATTTCGCGAAACCGCGGCGCGCGTGATGCGTATCGCGTGCTCAAGTCCGGCGAAGTACTGCTTCTGGTCGCGGACCGAGTCATTGGCGACACGTCGGACGTAGTCGAGCTTCCTTTTTGCGAGGGTCGTCGCGCAGTCCCGCGAGGGCCTGCAGTGCTTTCCCTTGCAACTGGGGCTCCGATTGTGGTTGGGATCGCGGTTCGAACACCAGATGGGCCTCGGCGATATCGAATAGTCCTCGAACCCCCTATCATGCCCGATGGTATCGAGCCGGACGCTGCTTCAACCCTCACCCGCAAGGTCACTGACCGGCTGGCCGCGGCGGTGCGCGAGTATCCCGACCAATGGTTTGTCTTCCAGCCGGGTTGGATAACAGGTGAGCGGTAACCCGCACGTGCTCGAGCCACCCGATGTGCGTGGTGGCGCTGAGCATATCGCCGCTGAGCTGCGCTCAGTCGCTCGCCCTGCGTCGCTCGCGACGGTCGTAAAGCGTCCGCGCTTCGCGCTGCTCGTGACGGGGCAGACGGTCTCGCAATTCGGCGACAAACTGCAAGCGATGGCGCTCATCGCCCTCGTTGGGGCGCGCGCTCAGGTGGCGACGAGCGGCATCGAGCTCGCCAAGCTCGCGATCGTTTTCACGCTGCCGATGATCGTCGTCGGTCCAATCGCCGGCGCTTTCGTCGATCGCTGGAATAAGCTGCGCACTCTCGTGCTGACAGACGGCCTGCGCGGGATAGCGGTGGGGCTCATGCCGGCAGCGTACGCGTACACACACGGCTTGTGGTCGGTGTACGTGCTCGCCGGTCTCGCGTTCTTGCTCGGCGTGTTCCACAACTCAGCGAAGCTCGCGCTCATCCCGGATCTCGTTTCGCATAACGAGTTGTTGCCGGCGAACGCCGCTCTCGCGCTCATCGGCCGCTTCGCTACAGTGTTTGGAATCGTTGGCGGCGGCTTGATTCTGAGCGCGCCGATTTGGCGTCGTATCGGATGGCCCGAGTATGCCGCGGGCTTCTATATAGACGCGGCGTCATTCGTATTCTCGGCGATCATGACAGTGTTCATCGGCGCGAGGATGCTCGGCGGACGACATCCCCCGGCACCCACCCCAACGCTCAGAAGCCTGCATCCCGTGCACGCGGTGAGATCGGCGTTCGCGATCGTGGGCCGCGATCGCGCTCTGCGGTTTGCGTTTCTCACGATCGCGCTGCTCGGCGTCATGGCCGCCACTGGTTATGTGCTGCTGGTCGTGTCGGTGCAGACAGTGTTAGGCACCGGCACAAAGGGAGTGGGGCTTCTCGGTGGAATGACCGCGGTGGGGATGATCGTTGGATCGCTCGCGATAGGCACGGTGGGTACGCGCTTCGATAAGGGGACGATTATTCTTGCGGCGTTGAGTCTCCTCGGAGTGGCGATGGGCATCGGAGCGCTGTTTTACACATTCGCTGCCATGCTTCCCATTGCGCTCGTTGGTGGAGCAATGTTGGCCCCAGTCATGGTCTCGCAGGACACGCTGATTCACGAAGCAGCACCGCAGGATTCGCGTGCGCTCGTTTTCTCAACCCGAGAGCTCGTTCTGGGTGTCGCATTCGTGCTGACGGCGTGGACGGTTGGGGGTGCGGTGGCCCTAGCGAGCAGAGCCGGTTGGGACGAACCTTATCGTGCCTTGTTGGGCATATGCGGCATACTTTTCGCCCTTGTAGGTGCAGTCGCGGCGCTCGCTCACATTCGTGGCAGGCGCCGCAATCACGTTAGGTAACGCGTCGATTTCATGAAGATTGCCCAGATCTCGCCATACAGCTGGGATGCGCCTGGTGGTGTGCAAGCGCATATCCGGCAACTGACAAAGCGGTTGCGCGGGCGCGGGCATGAGGTACTGATCCTCGCGCCTGGCGAGCATCCGGGCTTCGATCCTCCAGGCGTAAAGATCGTTGGGCGGCCTTTTCACATCCGTGCGAACGGTGCAGTCGCGCGCATCTGTTTCAGCAAGAGCTCGAAGCGAATCGTGCAAGAGACGCTGGATGAGTTCGCGCCGGATCTTGTGCACGCGCACGATCCAATCGTAACGAGCACATCGCGCTGGGCGACGACGCGCACCACAGCGCCGGTTGTCGCGACGTTCCACTCGTATTTCGCCGCAGACAGTCTGGCCGGCCGATTCTTCACGGCGCTGGCCCCATTCGGCTATTCGATCTGGCGCCGTTTGGCGCAGCGCATCGCCGTCTCCGAAGCAGCGCGCGAAAGCGTGTGCATGCGCATGGGATACGATCCCATCCGGATCGTGCCTAACGGGACGGACGTGCACGTGTTCGAGCGCGCCACGCCGGCCAAGCTCCCCAAGGGTCGCACGATGCTCTTCGTGGGTCGCCTGGAGCCGCGCAAGGGATTCCCTGTCGCGGTGCGCGCCTTCGCGCGTCTGGCGCAGCAGTACAGCGACCTGCAGCTGATCGTCGTCGGCGAAGGCGTCGAGCGCGAAGCCGTGGAGGTGCTGCCGCACGCATTGCGCTCCCGCGTTCACTTGTTAGGCCGAGTGTCCGATCACGTGCTGCCGACGTACTACGCCGCCGCCGACGTCTTCGTCGCGCCGGCGCTCGGCAGCGAATCCTTCGGCATCGTGCTCGTCGAAGCGATGGCAGCCGGGCTACCGATCGTCGCGAGCGACATCGCCGGATATCGCGAAGTTGTTCGTGACGGCCGCGAGGCGCTGCTCGTTCGCAGCGGCGACCCGTCGGCGCTCGCGGGTGCGGTGCAGCAGTTGTTCGAGAATCCGGAACAAGCGCGTGCCATGGCCGAGGCGGGCCGCGTGCGCGCGCAGCGCTACGACTGGGACACGATTCTCGCGACGCTCGAAGAGATCTACAGTGAGGCGCTGGGCTCTCCTCGGCGACGAGCCGCGGAGCTGGCGCGCGCCTAACGAAGTTTCGCTAGAAGTAGATCGCGGACGCGCGCGGACTGCGCGTCCCACGTCCACTCGTCCAGCATCCAGCGAGCACCGGCCGCGCCCATCGCTGCGGCGCGTGCTGGATCTTTGAGCAGCGCGATGAGCGCGTCGGCGACGGCATTCGGCGACGTTGGATCCACGAGCACGCCGGTCTCGCCGTCGCGCACAGCCTCCGGCGCGCCGCCGGAATTGCCGACGACGATCGGCCGGCCGACGGCAGAGGCCTGCAGAAACACGGCGCCTAACGCCTCGACGTCGAGCCCGAACCAGCGCGCCCGGCACGGCATCGCGAAGACGTCGCCGGCACGGAAGTACGCCGGCAGCTCGGCATAGCGTACGCCGCCGGCGAAGACCACGCGATCGCTGACGCCCGTTGACTGGGCCAGATTGCGCAGGGCGCGCTCGTGCGGCCCGATCCCGACGATGAGAAGGCGAGCTTCTGGGACGGCGCGCGCCACACGCGGCAGCGCGCGGATGAGCATGTCCTGACCTTTGCGCGGAACCAGCCGCGACACGCAGCAGATCACCGGCGCGTCACCTAACGCGTGTCGTCGGCGCACGTCACGATCCGACACATTTGGACCGAAAACGTGGACATCGATGCCGGATGCCACGATCGGCATATCGCCCACTCTATCGAACGCGCGCTCGACTCGCCTGCGCGTCCAGGCCGATCCCGCGGAGACGAACAACGCCTGTCGCCCGATGGGACCGAGCAGGCCGGGAATGCGAGCAGCGGTCAGCTCGAGCCCTTGTGAGAAGCCGGCATAGGGGATCCCGAGCTTGCGCGTGATTCCCGGTCCCATGTGGCCGAGCGGCCAGATGGCGCCGAAGAGCACCACGTCTGGCTTGCGGGCCTTGAGCTGCGCGTGCACGCGACGCCTAACGCCTGGTGTCGGCAGCATCATTGTCGTCGGCAGCCGGATCACCTCGTGCGGGTAGGTCACATCGAATTCGGCGGCTCCGGGATACGTCGACGAAAAGATCGTCACCTCGCCGGCTGGAAAGCGGCGCATGATCTGATCGACGAGGTAGTTGATCCCGCCCATGCGCGGCGGGAAGTCGTTCGTCACGACGAAGACGTGCAAGTCAGCCCGTTGGTGTGACGCGCCTACCGCGCGAGATTCACGTTCAGGTACTCGCGATCGCCCGTGACTTCGCGCTCGACGGCGGCGGCGAGCCACTCCGGGATCGTCACTTCTGCGTCGGGATGACCCAGCTCGACTTCCGCCAGCACGAGCGGGCGATCGAGAAACTCGTCGATCTCCCAGCGATGCTCCGGCGAGTCGACGACATGGCGTCGCTTCACCACGCGGCGTCCTCGCGTGAGCGGCCAGAGGTGCTCGAACATGTCGCGCGACGTTTCCTCTTCCACCTCGGTGCGCACAATACCGGCGCCGAGCTTGACGGTGCGCAGAAAACGTTCGCTGCCGTTATGCTGGTCCCGTCGCAGACGCTCGACGAGCCGCTCTCCAGGCAAATAGCCTTGTGCGATCTCGTGCGTCTCGGCGGCAGGCATCTCGGGCGGCAGCCCTTTGAGAAGAAACTTGCGCTCGATCTCCACGCCGGGGCGGCTCATACCTTTGAGTTTTTCGGCGAGCGCGCGAGTTCGCTTGAGAAAGTCGGCCGCGTTATCGCCTAACCATTCGGCTTGTGCCGTGCCGTACGCTTCCTTCGCGTGCGAGCGGACATTCTCAGCGAGCGCGACGAGGCCTGGTCGCATGCGCGTGCTCGTGCGCCGGCGAGAGCCCTTGCGTTTCGGCTCGATAGTCTCGGCACGAGCCAGCGCCGCGATCGCACGCGCATCTTCGTGCGCCGCGTCTTCCATCGCCTTGGCCAATTCTTTCGACCAGAAATGCGCGTTGTGGACCTCGCCTAACGCGTCCTGCAGCTGCTTCAGCTTTTGCACGAGCTCCTTGGCTTCGTCGCTCACACCGGTGAGCGGCTCCAGCACGTAGCGCAGCCGCTTGCCGCGGATGCGCGCTCTGTGAATCTTCTCGTCGTCGACGATGCTCGACACTTCGGCGAGCGCGTCGGCCAGCGCGGCTTCCTGCGCGAGAATCGCCGTGGAGAGGACGCTGCCGAACGTCGGATCCGCGATCCCTTCCGCAGGGTCGACAGGAACCGGATGTCTACTGAGCCGGCGTCGCAGCGTTTTCAACGTGCGATCGAGCTTGCGCTCGATCTCTTCGTGCAGCTCGGCGTCTGCCCGCGCTTTGCGTTCGCTCAAGACCGTAACCAGATGACGTGCCGCGGAACGTTCGCGCGGCGTCAGCGCAGTAACGCGTTCCTTGAGAAAGTCGAGCAGCACCTCGGCGTCGCGGCTTTCATTCGAGACGTCCGCGATTTGCTCGAGGCGTGAGCGCGTCTTGCCGCCAACGTCCTGCAGGACGTCGCTCATGGCGCGGAGCCAGGACCGCAGGCGCCGCATCGCCACGCGCATGTCGTGCAACGCCTCGGAGTTGTCCGTGGCGCCGCGGCGTTTATCCGCTTTCTCGAGCGTGTCGACCATGCCTAACGCTACCCGGCGCGCGCCAAGGGCGGCCGGCTCGGTCAACACATCGTGCAACTGACCGTCCATCAGTCCGCGATCGCGCGCAGCTGACCAGGTGTGATCGACCACTGCAAGATCGCGCTCCCGGCCGAGGGCCGGACACCAAGGTCCAACAGAGCAACGCCGCCTTTCTTGAACATCACATGCGATTCGGAAGCACTCGTCATGAGCCAGGTAACGAGGCGACCCAAGTGAGGCTCATGCCCAACGATGGCGACATTGGCGTCGGGAGGAAGCGCGGACAGGAATGGGAGCAGCGCTTCGCTCATGTGATCAGGCGTCAGCGCGTCGACAGTGACGATGTCGTCCTGGACGCCTAACTCGTCGGCGACAATGCGTGCCGTTTCCATAGCGCGCACGTACGGACTGGTCGCGATCTTGGTGATCACCGGCGCGATGCGCGCGAGCCCGCGCGCGTTGCGCCGCATGCGTCGCTTACCGATGCGCGTCAGCGGTCGCTCGGAGTCGTCGCGACCTGTCGCCGCAAAGTCCTCCCGATCTTCCGCTATCGCGTGGCGAATCACGAGCAATTGCATAGAGCGTCTCCCTTGCGTCTTACCGGATGCCAACTAGTCCCGCGATACTCGCGGTCAACTTCGCGGAGTCAAAACCGAGACCCTTTCGGAACACCGTGACTGTGTTGCGAATGTCGCCCGGCTGTTTCGTAGGATCGCCGCGCACGATGACGATGTCCGCCTGTTTCCCCACGGCGATGCTGCCGATTTTGTCAGCCTTGCCTAACACCGTGGCGCCGTTGAGCGTCATGATGCGCATCGCTTCTTCGGGCGAGAATCCGGCTTCGTTGAGCAGCACGTAGTTGCGCTGGTCCGAGTAGCCCGCGATCGAGTGCAGGCAGCATGGATCGGAGCCCGCGGCCAGTGTGCCGCCAGCCTTCACGAACGCGCGTTCGAAATCCATCGCCCTGCGGAACACCTTACTAAAGACTGAGTCATTCGAGGTTTTGCCGCGATCATAGAACTGGCCAACTGCCTGACTCGCTGCCGGAAACAGAGCGGCAAGCACACGCTCATCGCGCTCGAGGCGGCTGGGAGCTCCGGTTTCGAAGACAGCGAGCGTCGACGTCATCGCGACTTTGTTCTTCACCATCTCCTGGATCGTGCGCTGCACGTCAGGGCTGGCGATGTCCAACGTGGCGTAGCTCGCCGAGCTACCTCCGGCGGGACAGGCATCCGGCTGCTTGCCGGCGACGTATTCGGAATTGGTAAAGAGGCCGTGCTCCAGGTTGTCGATGCCTAACGCGACGGCTTCGCGGAACCCGACGGAGCACAGGTGTGCAGTGACCTTCACGCCGCGCTTGTGCGCTTCGTCGATCGCCGCCCCAAGCTCGGCGCGCGAGATCGACGTATACGCCTTGAACCAGGTGACGCCCTCTTCGGCCCAGTAGCGCACCATGCGTCGCGCGTCTTCCGGGCTCGCGAGAGGGTACATCCCGCCAGGTCCTTCGACCGGCCCTTGCAGGTATGGTCCGGTGACGACGAGATCAGGCCCGATCGACTGGCCAGCGTCTATCGATTTCTTGAGGTTCAGCTCGCGATACGAGTCGGTGCTGCCCGCAGTCCGGATCGTCGTGACGCCCGACGCGAGAAAGAGGCGCGGGTAGCTGTAGAACATCATCTTCATCGTGCCACCGGCCGCCGACGAGTAGTACATGTGGTCGTGCAGACCCACGAGACCTGGAAACGCGGCGTGGCCGGACAAATCGATAACTTGCGCACCATCAGGCACTTTCACGTCGCCGGTCTTTCCGACTGCCTTGATCAGTTCGCCTTCAATGACGATGGTCTGATCGTCT
>CBQVAZ010000124.1:0-8706 GCA_967720205.1 uncultured Gemmatimonadaceae bacterium
CTAGCTTGACTGCCTACGACGAGCCCGTCATATCTTCGCGCTCCTTTACCCGTCACCCTAACGTTCGCAATGGCCACTGTGCAGTACGTTGTCGAAGGCGGCCGCCGGCTCTCCGGCAGTATACGGCCTTCCGGCAACAAGAACGCGGCACTACCGATCATCGCCGCTGCGCTTCTCACGGAGAAGCCGGTCACGCTGCATAACGTGCCGCGCATCCGTGACACCGAGACGCTCGTTGAGCTGCTGCGCTCCGTTGGCGCCGAGGCGACGTGGCATGAATCGAATGAGCTACGCGTGCATGCCAAAGTGGTTCGCACTGCGGAGTTGGACGCTCGACTCTGCGCTCGGATTCGCGCGTCGATTCTGCTGGCAGCGCCGGTTCTGGCGCGTTGCGGTGAAGTTGTCCTCCCGCCGCCAGGTGGCGACGTCATCGGCCGGCGCCGGGTCGATACGCACTTTCATGTGCTGGAACGACTCGGCGCTAACGTCGACGCGCGCGACCAGTTCTCCTTCCGGGCGAAAGAGCTCCGCGGCGCCGACATCTTCCTGGATGAGCCGAGCGTCACGGCGACTGAAAACGCGCTGATGGCCGCCGCTGCGGCGAAGGGCAGAACGGTATTACGCAACGCCGCTAGCGAGCCACACGTGCAGGACCTCGCGAGATTCCTCGCCGCGCTCGGCGCGCAGATCGAGGGCATCGGCTCCAACGTCATGACGATTGAAGGAGGAATGACGTTAGGCGGCGCCACGCACACGATCGGCCCTGATCACATTGAGGTCGGATCGTTCATCGGCCTCGCGGCTGTGACGCGCAGCGGCTTGCGCATCGAGGACGTGGGCGTCGAACACCTGCGATCGACGCTGCTCGGCTTCGAGCGGCTAGGTCTCCAGGTCCGTGTCCGTGGTGACGCGCTCGAGATCCCCGAAGATCAGGCGCCGGAGATCAAGGCCGACCTCGGCGGGCACGTCCCGACGCTCGCGGATCAGCCGTGGCCAGCGTTTCCAGCCGATCTCATGTCAATCGCCATCGTCACCGCGACACAGTGTGCCGGGCTGATCCTGATGCACGAGAAGATGTTCGAGTCACGCCTGTTCTTCGTCGACAAGCTCATCTCCATGGGTGCACGCATCGTGTTGTGCGATCCGCACCGCGCGCTCGTCGCCGGGCCAACAGCGCTGCGCGCGGCACGCGTGTCGTCTCCCGACATCCGCGCCGGAATGGCGATGCTCCTTGCGGCGTTGAGTGCCAAGGGCCGCAGCGTCATCGAGCACGCAGAGCAGATCGAGCGGGGTTACGAGCGCATCGACGAACGTCTCAACGCTTTGGGCGCGAGCATAACGAGAACGACCGAGAACGCGTGACACCGCTGGTGCCGGCAGACGTCGAACCTGTCCAAGCGTTCGACATCCCCTCGATCGTTGCATTTACGACAACGCGCGAACGAGGCGACTTCAATGTCATCGGCGACAAGCCAGCCGGCGAAGTTGTCAGGCACTGGCTCGATTTGCAGCAGGAGCTAGGAGTAGCGCGCTTCGCGTATGCGAAGCAGGTGCACGGACGTCGCGTCGTCGTGCATAACGAGGAGTGGTCGGGCTGGCTGCGCGTCGCGGACGCCGATGGCCATCTTGCTTTCGCGCCCGGGACTGCGCTGGCAGTCACACTCGCCGATTGTGTCCCCGTATTTCTCGCGCATCCGAGCGGCATTGCCGGTTTGCTGCACGCAGGTTGGCGCGGCGTCGCCAGCGGCATCGTCGACCAGGCCGCGGATGACTTGGCGGCGAATGGCGTATCGATCGCGGATTGCGATGCGCACCTTGGCCCTGCGATCTGCGGCACTTGCTACGAAGTTGGACCCGAAGTCATTCGCGCTGTCCGAGGAGACGTCGTCCACGAGCCCACTCTGCTCGACCTCCGCGACGTGTTAGGCAAGCAGCTCGAACGGCTCGGCGTGCGCCGCGTCAGCGTCTCGAGATTGTGCACGCGCTGCGATAACGAGCGCTTCTTTTCGCACAGAGCAGGTGATGCGGGGCGTCACATCGCCGTCATCGCCCGGATCGCTTGACGCCCCTCAAGTCCGCCTCTACATTCTGACCGTCGCGCAAAGCACGCGCCGAAATGTGGGGTGGCCCCCCACATTTTTTTGTTCCTATTAATTGCCTAGAATGGACGTGAACTCGGACTTGGAAGCGTTTGTACAGCAACAAGTTGACGGCCTCGGCTACGATCTCGTCGAGTTCCGACGTGGCGGAACACGCAATCGGCCGCTTCTCGACATCAGGATCGATCGTCGAGACGGCGCGCGCGTGTCCGTTGACGACTGCGCTCTCGTGTCCCGCTCGCTCGAACGACAGCTCGACAATTCTGACATCGCCGGCAACGAGTACGTGCTCGAAGTCTCGTCGCCGGGAGTTGAGAGACCGCTACACACGCCAACGGATTGGCGCCGATTCGTCGGACGTCGCGTGCGCGCCAAAACGCGCGCGTTCGACGACGTACCGGGAGCGTCGCTCGAGTTCGATCTGCAGGAAGTTCACGGCGACGACGAACACGCCGTCGCTGTCTGGAGTGATACGAAGGGTGAGTTGCATCGACTGCGTTTGGCCGATGTCATCGAGGCACGCTTGGTCTTTGTGTGGAACCGCGAGTAGAGGGCACCGATGATTGGCTCAACTGAAATGCTCGCAGCTATTAAGGAGCTGACAAACAGCAAGCAGCTGGATCGGACCGAGCTGCACGGTCTCCTCCAGGACGGCATCCACGCCGCCTTGGCGAAGAAGCACGGGCCTAACGTGCAGGCCGAAGTCGACATCGATGAGCACAAAGGCAGCATCCGCATTGTGATCCTCAAGACCGTTGTCGAAGAAGTCACAGATCCAAGCCGCGAAGTCTCCTTAGAGGAGGCGCGCTTCGAAGACGTCGAATTTCAGCCGGGCGATCTTATGGAGATCCCGGTTGACTTCGCCGAGTTCGGACGGGCCGCCGTGCAGGCCGCGAAGCAGCGCATCATCCAGCGAGTGCGCGAAGGCGAGCGCACGCGCATCCGTGACGAGTTCTCAGGCAAGGTTGGCGATCTGCTTTCGGGTGAAGTGCAGCAGATCGAGCGCGGGAAGCTCGTCGTTATGCTCAACAAGTTCCGCGAGGCGGAGGCGATCATGCCCTACCGCGAGCAGAACCATCGCGAGCATTTCCACCAGGGCGATCCGATCCGCGCCGTTCTCAAGCGCGTCGAAGAGACGCCCAAAGGACCGCGACTTATCCTGTCGCGTGGCGATCCGGTCTTCGTTCAGGCGCTCTTCAAGCTCGAGGTCCCAGAGATTCAGCAGGGGATCGTCGAGATCCGCGCGGCTGCGCGCGAAGTCGGCAGTCGCTCGAAGATCGCGGTCTGGTCGCGTGATGATTCAATCGATCCGGTCGGTGCCTGCGTCGGCCTCAAAGGCTCACGCGTTCAAGCCGTCGTCAACGAATTGAACGGAGAGCGCATCGACATCGTGCCATGGTCGTCGGATCCTGAGCGATTCGCCAAACTCGCCTTGGCGCCTGCGCGAGTCGCTCGAGTGTTCAGTGATCCAGAGAATCGCACGATTCAGGCGATCGTTGACGAAGATCAGCTCTCGCTCGCGATCGGTCGCAACGGGCAAAACGTTCGGCTAGCGTCAGAGCTCACGGGTTGGAAGATCGATCTCTACTCCAGCCGCGAGTGGATGGAGCGGAGCGACAGTCCCATCTTCGCACCGTTGCCGGAGGAGGAAGAAGAGGCGGCGGACGTGCGGCTTACGGATATCGAAGGACTGGAGCCAGCAGTCGTGGCGGTCCTCGAGGGCGCCGGCTATCGCACGTTCAACGACATTATCGATCTCGAACGCGAGGACTTGCTGCGACTGCCCGGGATTGCGCCTGCGGAAGCAGATCGCATCATGACGCTGTTGAGCGAGTTAACCGAAGATGGAAGTGACGAGGAGGATGCTGGTGGTGCGTCGGGAGGTGGGGCCAACGAGTCTCCAAAGGATGCTGCCTAACGTGGATGCGGTGACCGAGCGTCAATTGCTGGGCCTCGTCGGCCTTGGCTTGCGAGCACGTAATGCCGTCGTGGGGGTCGACCGCGTGCGCGACGCCGCGCGACGCGGACGGCTCGCGCTAGCCATCGTCGCGCCCGATGCTGCCCGCAACAGCCTCGACAAGGTGCTCCCACTGCTCACCGCGAAGCGAATCGAAGTCGTCATGGGGCCGGCCGCCAGTTCGTTAGGTGCTGTCGCTGGACGTGACTCGGCCGCTGCCATCGGTATACTCGACCCCGAGTTGGCACGCGGTCTCAGACGCATCGTGCAAGGGAAGGGGAAGGGGAGGAAGACGGCGTGAGCAAACTCCGCGTGCACGATCTCGCAGGCGAGTTCGGCGTCCCGACAGAGGACGTCATCAACGTGCTGCGCGCCATCGACGTTCCGGTCCGCAGTCATCTCACGGTGCTGTCGGACGATCAGGTCGCGCGTGTGCGCGCCCGTTGGGAGCGCGAAAAGCGCGCGCTCAAGGAGAAAGCCGCAGCGCCAGCCGCTACGCCATCGCGTCGTCGCAAGGGTGCCGCAGCCGCGTCGACTCCCCCGGCGCCGGCTCCAGTTGCCGAGCCGGCCGGCGTTAGGCGACGTCGCCGCGTCGAACCGGTGGTGGAAGAGGCTGTGCCCGAGGAGACGAGCGTCGCCACGGAAGTCGCGCCGCCCTCTGAGGCGCCAGCCGAGCCAGACACTGTCGAGACTGAGGAAATGGAGATCGCCGCGGAAGCACCGGTCGTGGCGCCACCACCGCCACCGCCGCCAGCTCCACCAGCAGCGAGGCCTGCTCCGCCACCACAGCGTCCGCAGCAACCCATGACGCATCAGGCGCCGCAGCAGGAGCGTCCGAGACCGCGTCCGATCGCGCCGGGTCCCGCGCGCCCGCGTCCCGTCCCGGGAAGCTCGCCGTTCGTGCCGCCGCGTCCCGTCGCGTCAGCCACACCGCAGGGAAGCGTAGGTCTGCCTTCGCGCGACAAGCGCGGCGGAGGCCCGCCGCCTTCAACGCAGCAACAGGGGCGCAAGAAGAAGGGGAAGCGCGGCGCCGTCGACATGGACGAAGTGCAGCAGACTGTCTTCCGCACCATGTCGCAAATGCGCGGTACCGTGCCGGCTAAGAAAGGCGTGCGACGTCCGGAAGAGTCACGGGAAGACATGGAAGCGGCCCGCCAGGCTGAGGTCGAGCGCGAGCGCAAGACAGTTCACGTCAACGAATTCATCACCGTCAGCGAGCTAGCCGACATCCTCAAGGTTCCCGCGACGCAGATCGTCGGCTTCGCCTTCAAGAACCTCGGGCTCATGGTGACGATCAACCAGCGGCTCGATTTCGATCAGATCGAGTTGATCGCCGGAGAGTTCGGCTTCCAGGCTGTGCGCGAGCAAGAGTACGCCGCCGACGTCGCCGAGCAGCAAGTCGTCGACACCGCCGAGGAGCTCGAGTCACGGCCCCCGGTCGTCACGATCATGGGGCACGTCGATCACGGCAAGACGTCGCTGCTGGACTACATCCGCAAGGCGAACGTCGTCGCTGGCGAGTCGGGCGGAATCACGCAGCACATCGGCGCGTATCATGTGGAGCTGCCTAACGGCAAGCGCATCACGTTCCTCGACACGCCGGGTCACCAGGCGTTCACCGCCATGCGCGCTCGCGGCGCTCAGGTCACCGACATCGTGGTGCTCGTCGTCGCCGCAAACGATTCGGTGATGCCACAGACGATCGAAGCCATCTCGCACGCGAAGAACGCAGGCGTTCCGCTCATCGTCGCGATCAACAAGGTCGACCTCCCTGACGCGAATTCGAACAAGGTCTCGCAAGACCTGCTGCAGCACGGCGTCGTGCTCGAACAGTTTGGCGGTCAGACCCTTTCGACAGCGATATCGGCGAAGAAGGGAACCAACATCTCTGAGCTACTCGATCAGATCCTGCTTCAGTCCGAACTGCTCGATCTCAAGGCGAACCCAAATCGCAACGCTGTCGGCGCAGTCATTGAAGCGCAGCTGGATCCTGGGAAAGGACCAGTGGCGACGATTCTCGTGCAGAATGGCACCCTGCGCGTCGGTGATGATTTCATCTCCGGCATCTATTCCGGACGCGTCCGCGCGTTGCTCGATGAGCGAGGCCGTCAGGTGAAGGCAGTGGGGCCGGCGATTCCGGTTCAAGTGCTCGGCCTCCAAGGCGTTCCGATGGCAGGTGATCAATTCCTGGTCGTCGAAGACTCGTTGCAGGCCCGCGACATCGCACAGCGACGCGAGCGTCTCGAGCGCGAAGCGCGCAGCCGCCGCACGTCCAAGGCTGGCGTCACACTCGAAGACTTCATGGCGCAGGCGGCGGCTGGAGAGAAGCGCACGCTGCGCATGCTGATCAAGGCAGACCAGGGCGGTCCGGCGGAAGCTCTCGCGGATGCGCTGCAACAACTCTCGAACGCCGAAGTTGCTGTTGAAGTCGTGCACCGCGGTGTCGGCGCCATCACCGAGAGCGACATCCTGCTCGCCCGTACGGCTGGCGCGATCATCGTCGGCTTCCACGTTAGGCCCGATAACAACGCTCGCGCCGCCGCCGAACGCGAAGGCGTCGACATCAAGCTGTACCGCGTCATCTACGATGCCGTGAACGACGTGAAGTCCGCGCTGGAAGGGATGCTGCGTCCGGAGGAGAAGGAAGTCATCCTGGGCGAAGCCGAAGTGCGCGAGATATTCAAGATTTCGCGCGTCGGAACCATCGCTGGCTGCCACGTCCGCAGCGGGATCATGTCTCGAACCGGCAAAGTTCGCGTGATCCGCGACGGCGTCGAAGTGTACGACGGCAACTTCCTCTCGCTGCGTCGCTTCAAGGACGACGTGAAGGAAGTGAAGGAAGGCTATGAGTGCGGCATCGGCATCGAGAACTTCAACGACATCAAGGTCGCTGACGTGATCGAGTGCTACAGGCGGGAAGAAGTCGCCCGCACGCTGGCGGGAGACGGCAAGCGTGGTGCCTAACGCCACGTTGCACACCTCCCATGGCCGACTCTCGCCGCGCTGATCGCGTCGCTGAATCCATTCGCAGCGAGGTCGCAACGTTCTTGGCGGAAGGCGCCAAGGACCCGCGCATCCGTGCCTTCGTTACTGTGACGGGCGTGGAAGTCACGCGCGACCTGCGCCAGGCTCGCGTGTTCGTGAGTTTGATGGGTGGCGACGCCGACCGCGCGGCGACGCTGGACGGGCTCGATAACCTGGCGCCGCATCTGCGTTCGCGCATCGGCAAGTCACTCCGGCTCCGCGTAGCGCCCGAAGTTGAGTTTCGCGTCGACGACAGCGTCGCGCGCGCGGCGCGCATCGACTCGCTGCTCGCGCAGGCGCGTGAGAACGACGCATCCATAAGCAAGGGTGACGAGCGCGAATAGCGGGTTAGTTCTCGTCGACAAACCGGCCGGCGTGACGTCACAGCAAGCCGTCGTTCACGTCCGCAGATCGTTAGGCGTCGACCGTGCGGGGCACACAGGAACGCTGGATCCGTTCGCCACAGGACTTCTTCTGGTCCTCGTCGGTCGTGCGACGCGGCTCGCGCCGTTCGTGCAGGACGAGCCCAAGGAATACGAGGCGCTCATCCGTTTCGGTGTCGAAACGGACACCGACGATGTCACCGGCGAAGCCGTGCGCACATCCGCCCCGCCAAGCGATGCAGCTGTGCGCGACACGATCGCCGCGCTCACTGGCGACGTCGATCAGGTGCCGCCGGCGTTCTCGGCGAAGCATGTCGATGGCCGCCGGGCGTACGCCCTGGCGCGGCGCGGAAAACCCGCCGAGCTGCGGCCGGTGCGCGTCCGCGTCGAGCGCTGGGAGATCCTGAGTCTTACAGCCGGCGCGCTGCGCGTGCGCATCCGTTGCCACAGTGGTACCTACATCCGCGCGCTCGCACGCGACCTCGGGCGCCTAACTAATTCGGCGGCGCATTGCGCCGAGCTGAGACGCCTGAGTTGTGGCGCCTTCTCAGTCGCTGCAGCCGTGTCACCCGACGGCGTCACAGGGGCGCATGTAAGACCGGCACTCGCCGCTGTGGCGGGGCTCGCGACGCAGGAGCTGGACGACGCTGCGGCGTTAGGTATCGCTCACGGGCGAGCTACCAGCGCCAGCGTTGCGGGCGATCGGGCGGCGCTCGTGAAGGGCGGCGAGCTGCTCGCCGTCGCCGAGCGCGACGGAGAGCTATGGCTGCCCCGCGTGGTCCTTTCCGACCCTTCGAACCTCGCGCCTCGTGCCTAACGCTTTCGATAGCGCGCTGCCGCCGGACGTGACACGAACTGCTGTCACGGTAGGCACCTTCGATGGCGTGCATCGCGGGCATCAGTTCATCCTTTCGGCATTGGCGGCGGCCGCGCAGGAGCGCGACCTCAAGTCGTTGCTCATCACGTTCGATCCGCATCCGCTCGAAGTCGTGAATCCGACAGCGGCGCCATTACTGCTCACGGTCGGGGACGAGAAGCTCGAAGTGATTGCGGAAAGCGGCATCGACTACTTCGCCGTCGTTCCGTTTACACGCGCGCTCGCTAACCTCGAGGCCGAAGAGTTCGTGCGCGAAGTGCTCTGCGGTCGCTTCCGCATGCAGTACCTCATGATGGGCCACGATCACGGCTTCGGTCGCAACCGATCGGGGAATGCGGCGACGATGCAGATGCTCGCGAAAGAGAT
>CBQVAZ010000125.1:0-8679 GCA_967720205.1 uncultured Gemmatimonadaceae bacterium
TGCGTGAACAGGCCGAACGCCAGCAGGCGTGGCTGAAGGAGCGTCTCGAGTCCGTGCTCCCCGCGCTCATGAAGAAACACAGCATCGACATGTGGGTCATTCCGATGCGCGAGTACATGGAAGACCCTGTGTTCTCGTCGCTGGTGTCGCCGACCACATTCTATGCGCGACGGCGCACGATCTACGTCTTCTTCGATCGCTGCCAGCACGGCCGGCAGTTGGCGGCGGCCGAGTGCGTCGAGCGTCTCGCGTTAGGTGGATCCTCGCAGGGTGGCCTGTACAAGGACTATCGCTCGCCGCGCCGCGTGGAAGCCGCGGTCGGTGGACGCCAGGCCGAGCTCTGGGGCGACGCGCAGTGGCAGCTGTTGCGCGAAGTCGTCGAGCAACGCAATCCCAAAACGATCGGAATAAACAGCTCGCGAACCTTTGCCTTCTCGGATGGCCTCACCGCAGGTGAGCGCGAAGGCATGAGCGCCGCGTTAGGCACGAAATGGACGTCGCGCTTCAAGCGCGCCGAAGCGTTGCCGCTCGAGCTCATCGCATCGCGCCTGCCCTCCGAGGAGCAAGCCTTCAAAGAGCTTACCACGCTCGTGCACCAACTCATCGCTCGCATGTTCTCGAACGAGGTCATCACGCCGGGTGTGACGCGCACGCAGGATCTCGTCTGGTGGTGGCGGCAACAGGTGAACGACCTGGGGCTCGGGACCTGGTTCCAGCCTTCAGTTTCCGTCCAGCGGCAGGGGGCGACCGCCGAGCAGTTAGGCGACAACCCGATCATCGCACGCGGAGATGTGCTCTGGTGCGACGTGGGGATCACGGCGATGCGGCTCAACACCGACACGCAGCATAACGGCTACGTCCTGCGCGAAGGCGAGACCGACGCACCACCCGGCATCAAGAAAGCCCTGGCCAACTCGAACAGGATGCAGGACATCCTCCTCGAAGAAACTCGGCCGGGTCGCAGCGGCAACGAGATCCTGGGCTCCGTCCTAACGAGGATGAAGAGTGAAGGACTGAACGGCACGATGTACTCGCATCCGATCGGGATGCACGGCCACGGTGCCGGTCCGCTGATCGGTCTCTGGGATTATCAGGAAGGAGTGCCCGGTCGCGGCGACGCCAAGGTGATCCCGAGCATGTGGTTCTCCGCCGAGCTGCAGGTGACGACTCCGGTTCCGGAGTGGAGCGGTCAGTCTGTGCGCATGCCGCAGGAAGAAGACTTCATCATCGGGGCGGATGGGAAGCCGAGGTGGGCGCTCAAACGACAATCCGAACTTCATCTCGTTAGGCCGGCAGTGTCGTCCGACTAAAACAAATAGCTTTGAGTGACCAGTCCGCAGTTGCCAGAGCTGAGTTCTCAAATCTAGTGACCGCATGTTGTGCGCATAGCGAGAATTATTGCGCTACCATGTCATTCTCGAGACTCCGCACTCGAGACTCGTTACTCAGAGCTATTTGTTTTGCCCTACGGCTTCTTCGCATAGCGAAGGTACAGCGGGGGCAAGAGAAAGAGATTCAGAAGAGTTGAGGAGACTAGGCCGCCCACAATGACAACGGCCATCGGATGCTCGATCTCGTGTCCCGGCTTCGTGCCGCTCACGACGAGCGGCAACAGCGCGATCGCCGTCACCAGCGCCGTCATCGTGATTGGCAGCAGGCGCTCGTGCGCGCCGCGGATCACCAGCTCGCGACCGAACGGAACTCCTTCCTCGCGCTCCAGATGCCTGTAATGGCTGACGAGCATGATCCCATTGCGGGCCGCGATCCCGAGCACCGTTACGAACCCGACGAGCGCACCTAACGAGACGACGCCGCCCGTCAATAGGATGGCCAGCACGCTTCCGACGAGCGCGAACGGAATCGTGCCGAAGACGAGCGTCGCCACGCGCGCGCTCTGGAAGTCGCTGTACAGAATGAGAAAGATGAACAGCGCCGACACCAGCGAGAGCGTGATCAGCCGCCAGCGCGCGGCGCGCTGTGCTTCGAACTCGCCGAGTACTTCGGGATGATATCCAGCGCCGAAGGCTACGGCGCCGACGCTGTCTTCCACTTCCCGCGCGACGCTGCCGAGGTTCCGGCCTTTCACGTTGGCCGTAACGTCGATTCTGCGCGACGCATCTTGCCGAGTGATCTCGTTAGGCGTCGGGGCGATGCGCACGTCGGCCAGCTCGCTGAGCGGCGCGATGCCGCCGTTGGCGATCGAGATCGGCAGGGAACGCAGCGCATTCGGGTCGCTGCGGACGCTCGGCGTCCCCCACACCACCACGTCGAAGCGCTTCTGGTCCTGATAGACCTCGCCGACCTTGCTGCCGCGGATGAGCGTCTCGACCTGATCGCGCACATCGCCGGGCGAAACGCCTAACCGCGCCGCTGCGTCCTGTCGCGAACGCACCTCGATCTGCGGAACAAGCACCTGCGCCTGAACTTTGAGATCGCTGACCCCTTCAATGTTTTTCATCGTTGCCGCGACGGCGTCGGCGCGCGCGCGCAGCTCCGAGAGATCCGGCCCGAAGATGCGCACGACGATGGTGGCACTCGCTCCCGTGAGCACTTCCTTGATGCGCTCGCGCAAATACGTGAGCAGGTCGCGATACAGCCCCGGATACGTATCGACGACGTGCTGGATCTTCCTCACGGTCTCGTCGTAATCGACGCTCGGATCCACGCTCACCCACAGCTCGGTGAAGTTGGGACCCACCACCTCGTCCGCTACTTCAGCACGGCCGATGTGCGACCCAAAGTTGCGCACCCCTTCGATCCCGCGCAGATCCTTGCTCGCGCGGATCGTCACGCGTGTCATCGCGTCGAGCGAGGTGCCAGGCTTCTCCACCCAGTGCATCAGGAAGTCGTACTCGCGGAAGTGCGGCAGGAACTCCTCGCCGAGCAGCGGGGTGAAGAGGATCGCAGCACCTAACGCGACAGCGACGATGCGCTGAGATGTCAGCGGCCGATCCACGAACCACGGCAGCCAGCCGGCGTACCTCGCGCGCAGGCGCTGCACGAGCGGTGGATCCGGCTTGTGATCCAGGCTCTGTGGTAGAAGGAGCAGCGAGAGCGCGGGCGTGACGATGAGCGCAACCACGAGCGACGCCATGACGGCCACGACATACGACATGGCGAGCGGCCGGAAGAAGGTCCCGGCGAGTCCGCCGAGGAAGAAGACAGGCAACAGAACGAGCGCCACGATGATGCTGGCGTAAACGACAGCGCTGCGAACCTCGAGCGACGCGTCGAGCACGACGTCGAACGCTGGCCGCGGCGCCTCGAGCGAGCGGTTCAGGCGCAGGCGGCGGATGATGTTCTCTACGTCGATGATGGCGTCGTCGACGACTTCGCCTAACGCGATTACCAGCCCGGCGAGCACCATCGTGTCGATCGTGCCACCGCGATAGCGCATGAGCACGGCCGCGGCGACGAGCGACAGCGGGATCGCCACGAGCGAGATGAGCGCCGTGCGCCAGTTTCTCAAGAACAGCGTGAGAATGACGACAACGAGCACCACCCCGATCAAGAGCGCACGATTCAGATTGCTGATCGACATCTCGATGAACGTCGCGGGGCGGAAGATCGTCGGATCGACCTTCACGCCAGGTAGTGCCGGAGCGAGCGCAGCGAGCGCGTCCTCGACGCCATGCGTCACGTCGAGGGAATTGGCCCAGGGGTGCTTCTCGACGATCAGCAACAGACCCGGAACGTCGTCGATGACGGCGTCACCGATCGGCGCCTGGTGCCCTTCCACGACAGTAGCGACGTCGCCTAACGTGATCGGCGCGGTGCCGCGGAAGGCCACGGGCGCGCGCGCCAGCTCTTCGGCGGTGAGCACGCTGGGCCGTTGCGAGACCGCGAAGCGCTGGTTCGGCATGTCGATGAAGCCGCCGGCTTGCACAGAAACGGCATTGCGCGCGGCTTCGCGCACTTGCTTCACAGTCAGCTCGTTCGCCCGCAGCAGATCGGGGTGCACGAGCACCTGCAGTTGTCGATCGCGCTGTCCCCAGATCGCGACGTTGGCCACACCCGGCACGGCAATCAGGCGCGGCCGGATCGTCCACTTGGCGAGCGTCGTTAGGTCGATCTGCGAGAGCGTCTTCGACGACATGCCAATCTTCATCACTCGGCTCAGTGACGAGAGCGGCGACAGCAGGACCGGCGGTCGCGCGACGGATGGCAGTTCCGTCGCTACACGAGACAGACGCTCGGTCACGAACTGGCGGGCATCGAGCAGATCCGTGCCGCGATCGAAAAGCACGACGACGCTCGAGAGACCGAGCACGGACTTGGAGCGCAACTGGTCGAGATACGGCGTGCCGTTCAGCGCATTCTCGATCGGTATGGTGACGAGCGCCTCGACTTCTTCCGTCGAAAGCCCGGGCGCTTCGGTCTGCACTTCGACGAGCGGCGGAGCGAATTCAGGGAAGACGTCGAGCGGTGCATGGCGAACGACTTGCAGCCCTGCGATGAAGCCGACGACAGTCAGCGCGACGACGGCGACGCGCAGTTTCAAGGCAGTCTGAATGAGCCAGCGCACGCGCTATTTCCCCACGCCGAATTCGGTACCGAACAGCTCAGCGGCTCCCGCGGTTACGACGCGGACACCAGGCGTTAGGCCACGTACGATGATGGCGCGGCCGTCCACGATGTCGCCAAGCTCTACACGGGTGCGCACCATGTGAATCGAGTCCTTCGCGACGTACGTCCACGTTCCTCCGTAAACGTCATAGAGGATCGCGGCCATCGGCACCGCGAGCACGCGTCGCGCTGTGGCCGCCCCGGCGGATGGCAATAACACTGTCACTCGTTCACCCGAGCGCAACGCACCGCCCGACGCGACTTCATAGTACAAGTCCACCGACGCCGCTCCGGGGTCGCCTTGTCGTGCCGCGGTGACGGGCACGCCGCGCCAGGTCCGCACGCCGGCATCGCCTAACGTGGATACCGTCACCTCTCCGCGCGAGATGCTGCGCACATCGCCGGCGTACAGGGGGACGCGCACCCACACGCGATCCAGCTGCGCGATCTGCACCAACGGCGAACCGGCGGCGACAGGCTGACCAGGGGCGACATGCACTTGCTGCACGACGCCACTCATCGGCGCCGTGATGTGAAATGCCGTCAGCGCGCGGTTGTCACCCTTCCCGTGGCCGCGCGCCATGTCGACCTGAGCTCTCGCGCCGTCCAGCTCGGCGCGCGCGGTCGTTAGGTCCGTCTGTGCGCGCTCCAGATCGCGCGCCGACACGAGCTTGTCAGCGTAGAGCTTCGCCACGCGCTGCGACTCAGCGGAGACCTGCGCGAACTTCGCCTCCGCGATCGTGAGTGCTTCGCCGCTGCGCAGCAGGTCGCGGTCGGCCGGAAGGGGCACCAGGCGCATGAGCTCCGCACCCCGCACGACGTTCGCGCCTGACGCCACAATCGGCGTTCCGACTGGCGTGACGACCGTTCCGGCGACCGGAGCCGACACAATCACATCGAGACCCGGCGGTGCCATCACCTCGCCGCCGACTGTGCGTGTCGCGCGCACGGCTACGGATTCCACTTGCATCGTCTCGATGCCAAGGCGCTGAGCGGCTTCCGCCGACAATGTGATCGTGGTCAGCGCCGATTCCGTCGTTGGATTTGCGATCGTGGCCGGAGTTGGCCCCTTCTTCGCCTCATCGCCGCAGGCCGCGAGCAGCGCCCCCCAGAGGAGCGCGCCCGGCAGGCGACCGCGATGCACCAGGCGCCTCACTGCCGCTCTCCTGGCCAGACGCCCAACACGATGCCGAGCTCGGCGCGCGCGCGCTGAAAGCCTAACATGTTGTCGATCAGTTCACGCATGATGTCCCGTTCGTTGCGGATGGCGTCTAGCACGGGGAGAACACCGGTTCGCCCTTCCTCGTAAAGGCGCACAGCTCCGGCGCGCAGCACACGCGCCGTTACGACGAGCGAGTCGCGCGAGAGTTGAGCTCTGAGTCGCGACTCATCGTAGCGCGCGATTACGGCCTGCAAGCGCCGCTGCTCCATGAGCCGAGCTTCCTCCGCGCGCGCGCGTGCGATCGTCGCCGCACCTGCACGCTCAGCGGCCAACTCGCGACCCTGACTGAAGATCGGAAGCGGCAGTGAGAGGCCTAACAAGTGGTTCGTGCCGTCGGCAGTGCAGCACTCGCGCGCCGCGAACACAGAAGGTACGGGCAGCATCGCCCAGCGCGCCGCGGACGCAGTCGCTTCGGCGCTGCGTGCCGCAGCGAGCGCGGCCCGCACGCGCGGAAGATTGGAGATCGTAATCGAGTCGGCGTGTGCGCGAACGCTCGTCAGGCCGTCGACTCCGTGCTCCAGCGCGTCACGCGGAATGAAATTCGCTGCCGAACCAGGCGCGATCGCTAGCGCGAGCGCCGCCACCGCCGAGCGGGCGTCCTCGCGTGCACGGGACAGCGAAAGCCTGGCTCTCAGCGCCTCGACCGAGAACTGATCGCGCTCCAGCGCGGAAATGTCACCGGCCGACACTCTCCGTTCGGCGAGCCTAACGACCGTGTCGGCAACGGCGGCCAGCTCCAGTGCTATGCGAAGGCGCTCTTGCCCGGCGACGGCTTCGAAGTAGGCCGCGAGCACGTCGGCGCCGAGTTCTGCGAGCGCTTGCGCCGAGTCGGCGACGCCACGTTCGCGCGTGGCGCGCGCCGAAATGACGTCGCTCGGCCGCTCGACGAGCCACGCGAGCGGCTGCGTCACCCGGTACGTCTTGATCGGCTCCAGATCGGCCCGCTCGTATAGCAGAGTGGGATTTGGGATCGCGGTGACTATCGCTGCTTCGCCTCGTGCCTGAGCGGCCGTCCCACGCCCCAATGACGCAGCCGGGCGGACGCTTCTGGCCCGCGATAGGGCCTGGCTAAGCGTGATGGAATCGGCTGATCCGCCTACCTGCGCGAGTGACGTTTCAGGCGAGCATATGGCGATGGCGGCAACCAGCACTACCCCAAGCGCGCGCAGTGACATTGATGAGAAGGTACGATTGCGGTGCGGGTCCCGCGACTTCGGGAGCCCGCGATGTGACGCTGTCTTTCTTAATGAAGCCTCGTCGCGCCTTATATTCCCGATCACCTCACATGGATGAACAGGAAAGGATCAAAGGCATGAGCCAGGATAAGGGCAAGAAACTGCTGCTCGTCGTCGGCGACCGTGTGCTCATCCGCGTGGAAGAAGGCGAGGAGCGCAGCAAGGTCGGCTTGTATCTGCCACCCACGGCCGTCGACAACCAAGCCGTGCAGGGTGGGTATATCATCGCGACTGGCCCGGGGCTGCCGCTGCCGGACTTCGGTGATAACGCCGACGAACCCTGGCGCACGACCGGCGTGCGCGAGACGCGATTCGTGCCGATGCAGGCCAGGCCGGGTGACTACGCGCTCTTTTTCCGAAAGGCCGCCGTCGAGATCACCTTCGAGACCGAGCGGTATATCGTCGTCCCGCAGAGCGCCATCCTCGCGCTGGCGCGTGACGATCAGGAAGAAGAAGCCTAAACGAACGACGGATTTGGAGGCAGGACTTTGATGATGTACGACGAACGCTTCATCGCGCCGATGCGCGAGGAACTGACACGAATTGGCTTCGAGGAAATGCGCACGCCTGAAGAGGTGGATGCGAAGATCCCGAACGCGAAGGGGACGACGCTCGTTGTGGTGAACTCCATGTGCGGCTGCGCTGCGCGCAACGCGCGCCCTGGAGTCGCGCTCGCCTTGCAGCAAACGCAGTCGCGGCCGGACAACCTAACGACAGTCTTCGCCGGTCAGGACGCGCCGGCGACGGAGCGGGCGCGCTCGTACTTCGCCGGTTACGCGCCGTCTTCTCCATCGATTGCATTGATGCGCGACGGTCAGTTGATCTACATGATGGAACGATTCGAGATCGAAGGCAGACACGCGAGCGCCATAGCGGCGGATCTCGTCACCGCATTCGACCGCTACTGCGGCGCGGAAGCGGGTACCTAGCGAAACGCACGAGGCACGACGGTTCGTCGAGAGACAAGCGCTGGGCGCTAGGGCGCCGGGCAGGGGAGGGAACTAGGGTCGATGGTCGTCCTCGTCACTGCGCACCACTCTGAGCGTGAGCTCGCGCGCCACGTCGCGACGCATCTGCGTATGGCGATTCCGCTTCCCACGGCCCATCGCGTCAAAGCAGCGGACGGCCGCGTCGCACCGGATTTCGTCACGACGCTAGATGCAGCCGATCGCACGTTGCTCCTTGTGACGCCATCGAGCACGTCGCTCCGCACAGCACAGCGTCTGCTCAAATTCACATCCGGGATTGGGGTCGGCGTGGACCGAGTCCTGGTAGTCGCGCACGGCTTTCCAGACGACGGGGGCTTGGGCGTACGCGAGCTGGGCGACTTGCTACAGCGCGAGATCTTCTGGGAGCTCGCGCTCGACGACGCGCCCGGGGAGGTCCAGGACCGAAGCTACCGGGACTTGGCAGCCAAGCTGGGGCTATAATCTGTTAGGAACAAAAGCGCCGATTTACCATATGTCACCGCGGCCTTGTCACGGCGAGCTTGTTTCAGGTGTCTCATCTCGTCGGTTCCTGTAGCCCATTCACTGGAAGGACAATGCGTTGCCTGCTCGCGATCTTCGCGGTGACCACTTTCGCTTGCGACGTGACGCGCACAGCGGCGCAGTCCTCACCGTCGGGCACCGCCGTGCGCGTCGCCGCGCGGGCGTC
>CBQVAZ010000126.1:0-8575 GCA_967720205.1 uncultured Gemmatimonadaceae bacterium
GGAGCTGGTGCGAAACGAGCATCGACTCGGCCAGGCCGTCATCGAGAAGGTCGCATTGCAGCTGGCGCACACCTTCCCGATCGAGCGCATCGCCGCTCAGGCTCGCGAAGCGTGGGCGAATCGGCCGGACTTCACGGAGCTCAAGGAGCGTGTGGCGGCTGGTCAGGCCCGCGCCGAGCAGGCGCTGCACGAGTTGCACCTGCCGCACATCCCCACGCTGGACGAGCTGCGCGAGCGATTCCGCGCCAGCTTCGGCGGCACGACGCCGTCGCGTGAAGAGATCATCGCACGCGCGCGTGAGCTCATCGTTCAGGCGATCGGGCAACAGCTGTTCGCGCAACCAACGTTGCAGGGCGCCTAACTACAACCAAGACACTAAGCTGCTGTCAGCTGTCTGCTGCAAGCCGACGGCTGACAGCTTTAGTTAGGCTCTACACGCCCGGATCTCTCTTGCAGCGATCGATGATCGAGTATTTGAGCTCGCGAGGATCGGCCACGATTTTGAAAAACTCGTTCAGGTAATACTTCGCGTCGTTGATCGAGTTTTTGTGGAAGCCAGGGACCGAGTCGTAGACGGCCAGAATCGCCGGCTTTAGCGCCAGCAGCTCCGCCGCTGCGGCTGGAATGTGGTCGTTCCATGTGCAGCCACCGCGATACAGCCGCGAGCGCACGTCGCGAATGCCCAGCCGCGGATCCGGCGTCGCGTAGTGGGCGTTGACCAACCCCGAGAAATCGAAGTCGTACGCGACCGGCACATAGTGCGCGCCTTCAGACGCCAGAATACGCACGTTATGCAGCGCGTAGATCGACCAGTCGGTGTTGCCGATCATGAACTCGTAGAGCGCGAATTTCGCCCCTTCTTTGGCATCGAGGTCATCGAACAGCGCGCCGCGCAGCTCCGGGATCTTGCCGCCGTTGCGCCGGGCCACGTCGCGCTCGTCCTCGATGAAGAAGGCGGGGAACTTGCCTAACGACTTTCCCGCCGTGTCGGTGTAGGTGACGCTGGCCAGCCGCGAGCGGAAGCTGAGCGGCGTGACGAGGTTGTGCACGCGATAGACCAGCTCCTCGGCGTACACGTACTGCTCGTAGCGATCGTCGGGGCGGCAGTGCGTGACGAGTTTGAGGTCACTCTGTCCCTCGAACGGCGTTTTTTTGACGCTGTCCTTGAAGAACACGACGCGGAGCGGGACGAAGGGACAGTTGCGCTGCAGCAGCCGGTAATGGCCGCGCGTGCGCAGCTGGACGGGGATGCGCAGCGTATCTGTTCCACCTGGCTCGGACGCGATCTTGATCGTGCCGGGATAGCGCTTCGTCGAGAGCGTGTCGCGATCGCGGGAGATCGCTCGCAAGTCGGCTGCGAGCGTGAACTCGAGCGTCGCGCGACTGGAGAACAGGGGAAGCGCGGCCGCCTTTTCCAGCAGCTTGGCCGGGTCAGCCGGCTTCTTCTTGGAGCCCGAGTCGGCTTTTTGTGCCAGGACCGCGGCCGGGGCGAGCGCTAGGATGCCTAACGCGAAACGGATGACTCGAATCATTCGACGCTTACTCCCGCGGCATAGGGCGCTGCCGCCTCACGTACGGCTGTCGCGAGCAATTCCACCGGTATGCCTTTGCGCAATTTGATGGAGTAGACCGCGGTCGCCAGGTTCTCGCTGCCATTTCGCAGGCCATCGAAACGCCAGCGCTTGGTGTATGTCTCCAATGCTGCTTCGATCACGGGCCGCGCCGCCTCGCTGTCGCTCACGGCGACGACGAGTTTGTTGTCGTAGCGCGCAGCGGAGTCGGCGTCTTCCGTGTCGCCGGCGGAGCGACGGCGCCGCCTAACGCGTTCGGCGAGCGCGTCGAGCTGCGAAGGAGCGAGCGACTCGAGCACCTCACGATCGACCCGCGCCACGAATTGGCTCGTGCGATTGGCGATCGACATCGCGCGGTCGAGCTGCCGCTTCGCACGCTCTCCCTCGAGGTTCGCCGGTTCGCGCGCGAAGTCGGTTGTCCAGAGCGCGAGCACGACGACGACGAAGACGATTGACAGCACCGAACCGACCGCCGGCGATACGCCGCTGGCGAGACCGATCGCCGTGCCGAGCAAGACGAAGACGGCGTCCTTGCTGTCTTCGAGCGTATTGCGAAAGCGCACCGCCGCGACGATTCCTGCGAGGGCAAACGCGAGCGGCAATGATTCTTTGACAAGTACCGTGATCGCAGCGACGACGGTGGGAAGCAGCACCAGTGCGTGAGCCACCGATTGGCTAAACCCCTGGGCCCGACGCGTGAACACATAGACGCGTGCCACGGGAAGCGCGAGCGCGCAGGCAGCGAGCGCAGCAAAGAGCGCCTGTATCGGCACGATGATGACCGGTGCGGCCGCAGGGCCTAACGCGTCTGCCATTGTGGTCTTCGGCAAGCTGGGCATCCAGAGGTGCTCCAGCGTCACGCGCATTCCTGGGGATGCCACGAACCACATCAGCGCACCTGTCGTTGCCAACGCGGCGTAGTAGACAAGCAGGCGAATGACGATGCTTTCGCGGAGCGGTCTGGCGGTCATTCAGGCGAGGTCGGAGACCACAGATCTGGGGGCGCTGGGGGCTGGTGGCGGCGGCCGAGGGACCGAGAGGGACTACACTATCGCAACACTCAGCAGTTGGGCAAGAAACCCGACCAACTAATCGCCCAAAAAAACACAGGCCCGGGCGATTAGCCCGGGCCCGCACGCAGAAGGGGAGGAGGATCCCTGCTGCGCGGTCCAGCTGATTACTGCGAGGACGTCGTCATCGCTTCGCCGGCCTTCGTCTCAATGACGAAGACGACGCGGCGATTGGCCTGGGCGCCTGGCTGATCGCGCTCGGCCTTCGGATTCACCTGACGGGCCTCACCATATCCGATCGTCTTGATCGTGACGCTGCTCATGCCAGCCTGCGACAGGTAAGCAGCCACCGCATCGGCGCGGCGCTTGGAGAGGTCGAGGTTGTACGACTGCGCTCCGGCCGGATCAGCAAAGCCCTCGACCGTGACGAGCGTACCGCCGTAGTACTTGTTCACGACCTGCGCGAACTTGTCGAGCTGGGCCCGATCTTCATCGCGGACCGTCGCATCGTCATACGCGAAGGTGACTGGGAAGGCGAACTTCATGCCGTTTTCCATCGCGGTGATCTTCGCACCGAACTCGTCGCGCAAAGCCGTCAGGTCACGGCGCAGCGAGGCGACGTCGGTCTTGACGCTCGAGATTTCGGACCGAACCGAGGCGATCTCACTCGTTAGGGTCGCGCTATTGGCGCTGTCGCCCGCCACGCGAGCCGTGCGCTCCGTAGCAACTCCCGTCTGTACTTGGTTACGGACATAACCCTTGGTTGCGCAGGCTCCGAGTATAAACGTGGAAAGAACCGCTCCTGCGATCAGCTTTGCGTTTTTCATTTTGTAGCCTCTCTCCGGATATATGGTCGAGCACGCTGGTGACAATTGCGTCGCGTCGCAAAACGGCGCGCGCGCAGCAGCGGCATGATGGATGGAATATTATTCCGCCCGGCAATTTCGCTTGTGACTTTAGTCACACCCTGCCCGCCTTAATGCTTTTCTAATGTCCAGGGCGATATCGCAGGGGGCTCCAGGGGGAGGTAAAAGCCCGGTTTGGAGGGCTCGGCGACGTCCGGCAGGGGCATTTCGGCAGTGTCTTCGAAGCCGAGCAGGAGCTGCCTAACGCGAGTGAACGAACCGCGATGGTGCCGTGTCGGTGCGCCCGCTTCCAGCGCTGCCACGTGGTCCGGAGTGGCGTAACCCGCGTTGTGGTCCCAGCCAAAAGCCGGATAGCGTCGCGCCAGGCGCGTCATCAGCCGATCGCGAGTGACCTTCGCGATGATCGACGCACAGGCAACCGTGTAGCAGCGCGCATCGCCGCCGACAACCGCCGTGTGTGGATACGTGAAGTGCGCGATGCGGTTGCCGTCGATGACCACGTGCTGCGGTACCACGCGCAGACGACCGATCGCGCGATGCATAGCTAGGATGCTGGCGCGATAAATATTGAATCTGTCGATCTCGCGAACCGAGGCGGCGCCTAACGAAACGGCGATGGCGCGGCTCAGAATGCGGCCCGCCAGGCGCTCCCGGACGGCCGCCGGCAGCAGCTTGGAGTCGTCCACGCCGGCGATGGCGCGGTCATTGGGTGGCATGATCACCGCGCATGCGACAACGGGGCCCGCGAGGGGGCCCCGGCCAACTTCATCGACGCCGGCGAGCAACTCACCGTACTTCTGCCGCAGCGCCCTCTCGATTTTGGTCCAGCGTTGTGGAGAAGCGACTCGCCGTGCCGGTATCACTACCTCGCGGTCGCTCTCACCTGCCATCGTCGTCTGACTCTTTAGCCTTCGCTGCCTTCGGCTGCCGACTCGGTAGCCGGCACCATGACTCGAACGCGTTTCTCTTTGATGCGCGTGGCCTTCCCGACGAGATGGCGCAGGTAGTACAGCTTCGCGCGGCGAACACGTCCACGACGAACGACGGTGATTTCGGCGAGCATCGGGCTATGTACGGGGAAGATCCTCTCGACGCCGACGCCGTTGGAGATTTTGCGAACCGTGAAGGTCTCGCTTACGCCGCTTCCGCGACGCGCGATGCAGATGCCTTCGAACGCTTGAAGGCGCTCTTTGTCGCCTTCCTTAACGCGCACGTTGACGCGGAGGGTATCGCCAGGCCGAAAAGCCGGGATGTCCGACCGCATCCACTCTTGTTGGGTTTCGATGAACGGATGCATTGAGCCGCCAAGCCCTGGGTCGGGCACGGAAAAAACGAGGGGAAAGCGCCACTTGCACGAAGCCCGAATTGTAAGCGGGCCAGGCGAGCGAATCTAGCTCCGATCCTAACTACTGGCGCAGGGTGCCGCAGGCGGCGATTGAGCCGTTCTGCGCCGACACGCGCACTTCAAACGACGCGCGGCGGTCGCGGAAGGCGGCAGCCACCGACGTGGTCGTAATGGGGCGCGGCAGTGCTACGATGCCGCGCATGCGTACGCGCTCCTTGCTGATCGGCGGTCCGTTCCAAAGCACCGCCGTATGCCCTTCGGCGCGCGCTGATTGGTCGACCCCTCGCACGATGACGACGGCGCCCGTGAGCGGGCGTCGGCCTGGATTGTCGAGGGTAAGCTCATATTCGAGCTCACTCCCACCACCGCCATCGCTTGCATCCGGGTTGGCGTCGCGCAGCTCCATCCGCGCCGAGCCGCGCAGGCCACGACGAGAGACGGCCCCGCAGCCACGAGGATCGAGCTCCGCACCCATCAGAATCGGGCCCTCTTCCGTCACGAGTAGGCCCCCGCCGCGTGCGGTCTGCGGCACGGACATGCGGAATGCCGCAGTCGGAGCGCACGCCGACCCCGCGACGAGCATCGCTGCGAGGAGCACTCTGGTTGAATTCGACGTGGGCTGCATCACAGGTCCCTATAACGGAAGAGCTTGGAATGAGTTACAGCGCCGTACGTCTTTTTGCTATTGCGACATCCGTGCCGCTGCTCAAGGAAATACTCGCCGTCGTTGGGGGGCGCAGATGCTAGGTATTTCAGCGCTCCGTTTCTTTGTCGTCGCGCTCCCGTCTCTCACTCGTTAGGCGCTCCCCCTCGCTGGCACGCCAGCGCGCGATCTGCGCGTGGTCACCGGAGAGCAGGACGTCAGGCACCGTATGGCCACGAAAGAGCGGCGGTCGAGTGTAGCTCGGCGCCGAGATCCCTCGGCCGGGATCGAAGAACGAGTCGGTCGCCGCACTCTCGCTGTCTGACATCGCCCCCGGTATAAGTCGCGCGACGGCGTCAATGATGACAAGCGCGGCGGCTTCCCCTCCGCTCAGGACGTAGTCGCCGAGGGAGATCTCTTCTGTGGCGAGGTGGTCGGCGACGCGCTGATCCACGTCTTTGTAGTGGCCGCACAGCAGCGTCAGCTCCTCCAGCTTCGCGTAGCGCGCGGCGTCGGCCTGCGTGAAGACACGGCCGCGCGGCGAGAGCAGAACGATCGGCGGCTGCGCGCCTAACGACTCGACGGCCTGGAAGAATGGCTCCGGTTTCATGACCATGCCCGCGCCGCCGCCGTAGGGGTAGTCGTCGACTGTGCGATGGCGATCATGCGTGTAGTCACGCAGATCGACAACACGAAATGACACGGCGCCGGCCGCCGCCGCGCGTGCCGGGATGCTGAGACCCAGCGGACCGGCAAAGAAGTCGGGGAAGATCGTGACGACAGTTAGTCGCAGCACGAGCCAACTAGTCGAAGAGACCCGTCGGCGGATCGACCACGATGACGCCGCCGGCGGCATCGATGCGCGAGACGAACTCGCTGCGCAGCGGGAATAGCACGCTGTCTTCGGCGCGGTCGACCTCGAGGACAGGACCTTGAGGGAGCTCGAAATAGTTCGACACAGTGCCGATCACTGTGCCATCCACGAGCTGCATGCTCAGGCCGACGAGGTTGCCGGCAAAGGGAGTGTCGCCACTTAGCGCAGTTTGCTCGTCGTGCTCGGCCCAGAGCTCAGCACCGCGCCAGCGATCGGCGGCAGTTCGGTCGCTGACACCCTCGAGCAGGATCAGCCAACCGTCATGGGTTGTGCGCGCTCCGCGCACGACGACGGGCACTGCGTCGGGATCGGCGCTGGCATAGAGAATCCGCCCGGGCGTGAAGACATCTTCAGCCCGGGCGGTCAAGGAACGTATCAATAGTTCGCCACGCAATGCGTGCGCGCGCCTAACGTGCGCGACGCGCACTCTCGCGGGCGCGGACGGCGTGTTAGCTGGCGTCGGCGCCTTCGGTCCCGGCGAGCGGTACAGCCGACGCGCTGCGCTTTTTAGCGACGCGGGCTTCGTGTCGCGCCTTGAGAATGCCGGCGCGCCGAAGGAGCGAACGGACTGTGTCGGTCGGCAGCGCACCGTTGTCGAGCCAATAGGTTGCGCGATCCTGCTTCAGCGTGACGCCACCGTCTTTGGCGCGCGGTTGGTATTGCCCGATGATCTCGATGAAGCGACCGTCGCGCGGGCTGCGACTATCGGCGACGACGATACGGTAATGCGGGATTTTCTTGCGCCCTTCGCGGCGCAATCTGATACGGACGGCCATGGGACAATATCTCTCGTTAGGTTCTTCGCTACTTCACAGGCTCATCGCAGTCCCGGGATTTCCGGGATGCACCTGTTGTTACTAGGCCAAAGGTCGAAGGCCAAAGGTCAAAGCTTGCGTCAAGGGTGGCTTTGACCCTTGACCTGTGAGCTTTGGCCCAAGGTCTATCTTAACAACCCAGGGGGCAATCGCATGCCTCCACCGGCCGCTTTTTTCATCATCTTTTGCATCTCGCGGAACTGCTCGAGCAGCCGATTCACTTCGCTGATCGGGCGGCCGGAGCCCTTGGCCACGCGTGCTCGCCGCGATCCGTTGAGGATCCCCGGGTTTTTGCGCTCGTCAGGCGTCATGGAGAGCACGATCGCCTCGACGTGTGTGAGCCGCTTGGGGTCCATATTCGCCTGACGCAGCATCTTGGCGTTCACGCCCGGGACGAGCTTGAGGAGCCCCTCCAGGGGGCCCAGGCGCTGCATCTGCTTCATGGCAACGAGGAAGTCACCCAGGTCTAGGCCTTCCTTCTTGACCTTCTTCTCCAGCTTCTTCGCCTCGTCGACGTCGAACGCTTCCTGGGCCTTTTCGACGAGCGTGACGATGTCACCCATCTGCAGGATGCGGCCCGCCATGCGCTCCGGGTGGAACTCCTCGAGCGCCTCGAGCTTTTCGCCAACGCCGATGTATTTGATCGGCTTCTTGGTGACGCCGTAGATCGAGAGCGCTGCGCCGCCGCGCGCGTCACCATCCATCTTCGTCAGGATCACGCCGGTAACGCCTAACGCTTCGTCAAAGCCCTGCGCGATGCGCACGGCGTCCTGCCCCGTCATGCCGTCGGCGACGAGCAGGATCTCGTCCGGGTGCACAGCGGCTTTGACGCGGCCAAGCTCGGCCATCATAGCCTCGTCGATCTGCAAGCGGCCGGCAGTGTCGATGATGACGGCCCTGTCGCGTTCGCGGCGCGCCTCATCGATGCCGGCCTTGGCGATGCGCACGACGTCCTGCGTGCTGCGGTCGGCGTAGACCGGAATACCGAGCTGTGTGCCGAGCGTTTCGAGCTGATCGATAGCAGCCGGACGGTAGACATCGGCCGCCACCAGTCGCGTCGGCCGACCGTCGCTCGTTAGGCGCTTGGCGAGCTTGGCTGCCGTGGTCGTCTTGCCGGACCCCTGGAGGCCGACCATCAGGATGATCGTCGGTGGGACGGAGCTCAGACGCAGCCCTTCGCGCCGTTCGCCGAGCATCGCCGTGAGCTCGTCGTGCACGATTTTCACGAGCTGTTGCGTCGGCTGGACCGACTTGAGCGCTGTAACGCCGACTGCCTTCTGCTCCACACGCTCGAGGAACTCGCGCGTCAGTTGGAAGCTGACGTCGGCCTCGAGCAGGACGCGACGTACCTCGCGCAGGCCGTCTTTGATGTCGCTCTCCGAGAGGACACCTTTGCCGCGGAGGCGCTGGAACGTGGCGCCTAGTTTCTCGGACAGCTCGTCAAACATGAG
>CBQVAZ010000127.1:0-8513 GCA_967720205.1 uncultured Gemmatimonadaceae bacterium
GCCTAAAGCAGCAGCGCGTTAAACAGCAACTTGAAGGTTCCCCACGGCTGTCCTCTGTGCTGCGGACGGAAGCCGAACATGACGACCCGTCCGCCTTTAGAGCCGACGTACGCATCCAGCAACGCCGATCGGCTGGCAATGCTCTCAGCCCCCGACAGATAGCCGCTCTGCAAGATCTCAGGCGCCGACGGATACCATAGAATCGATGTCACGCGGGCGTCTGGTCGAGGCTTGAAGGTGACAGAGTTCGTGAAGTAGATGGACGTCGTGTCGCGCATGCCTAACGCGACTGGATGCGTCGGGTCCACCTGCGCTCGCAGAATCGAGCCCGGCGCGTAGGGGCCGTCGCGACCACCGGCGGCGATCAACTCGACCCCGGAGACACCGAGGTCCGCGGCGATCTCGTTCGCGCTGTCGAACAGCAACACGCGCCCTCCCTGAGCGACGAAGTCCTTGAGCGCGGCGAGTCCGCTGTCGCCGAGTCCACCAGCGTATTCGGGAGGGACCTGCTGTGGCGTCATGCCGCGCACGATCTCATTGCGAGTCATGTCGGGGATAACGAGCACGTCGAACGCCGCGCGGAGGTTGCCAGCTTTGATCGTTGAATCGCGCACGGTCTTGAACGGCACCTCGAACTGCTCGAAGAGCCAGCGCGTCCACCCTTCATCCATGCTCGCCGTCCAGGATCGATACAGCGCGATACGGTGCTTGTTAGGCTCGATCGGGCGCCGCGACTCAATGGGATGCGCAGGCGCAGTGATGGGACACGCACGCGGGTTGAAGCCGGCCTTGGATGCCGCGGGCCCGGGGAACAAAAACAAGCCGTCGGCCACGTAAACACTCGTCCTCGCCGCCAGCGCTCGGAAGATGGGCGCATAGCTCTCAGTGTCGCGCGACAACAGCGCAGGAGTACCACTCGGCATGGAGCAGCGGAGAGACGACGCATCCGTCACAAGCACCAGGCGCGACGGGAGTGTGTCGAGCGGAGTGATCTCGACGCCCATCTGCAACGGCAGCGTCCATCCGGCGACGTCGTAGGGTCGCTCGACGGGCCCTCCGGGTATTCTTTCGATGCGCGGAAAGCGCTGCACCTCGAGCAGGTCCTTGGCGTGCGCGCGGTACGGTTGATCGAGCCTAACGATAAAGTCCGTGGCTGTCTCATGGACTTCCACTCCTCCCACGCGGAGCACGTCGATCAACGCCAACGTGGCCCCCGGATCGTGCTGCGCCTTGGGGATGGCGTACGCGGCCGGCTTCTCGTTCTTTCCCAACGCGATCTGCCTTCGAGCGAGATCGACGAAGCCGCGCACGAAGTCGACGCGCTTACTCGCCGCGAGCTGCACCAGCGCTTCGGCCGCGATCAGCTCGTAGTCGACGATGTCACGCAGGCGCCACCAGCCGCCGGGCCACGGATTCGGGAAGCTCACCCGCTGCTCGTACTTCGGCAGACCGCGCGAATGCCCGCGTAAGGCTTGTCTCTCCTGCTGTACTGGCGTTGCCACGCGCACGCTCGCCGCTTCCGTGAGCAGCCCGATCATGTTGTGCCGCGTCGGTGTGCCGCGCATTCCGCCGTGCCACCACAAGTCATAGCTGATCCCGTCGCCAACGCCGCTCTTTCCAGCCTGCTCCAGCGCGAACGCCATGTGTGCGCCGATGAGCGAGATCCCGCGCACGATCACGGGGTCTAGGTTCGGGTTGATGGGATCCACCATCGGCGGAACGAAGATGCGCATCCCTTCGTTCCCCATCTGATGCACGTCGTAAACGATCTCCGGGAACCAGCGTCGATACAGAAGATCTGTCGTGAGACGCGTCTCCTTCTGCGTCACCATGTACCAGTCGCGGTTGTTGTCGTGCCCGACGTACGGATGGTAAATCCAGGGTAGCGGACCGCCTTCGAACGGTGTGCCTAACGTGCGACGGTACCACTCCGTCACCATGTGCTGCCCATCGGGGTTCTGCGAGGGAATGAGCAGGACGACCACGTCACGCAGATGCCGCTGCAGCGTATCGTTGGTGGCGAGTCGCCAGGCCAGCTCCATCGCCATCTGGCTCGACGCGATTTCGGTCGCGTGAATATTGCAATTGATCAGCACGACGGCCGGCTGATCGCGCAGGAGCCTGCGCTCGTCCTCAGGCGTTAGGCGCCGAGGATCCGCCAGCAGAGCCTGTCCACCGCGGATCGCGTCCAGTCGCGCGATGTTCTCCGGCGAGGAGATCGTCGCCACGATGAAGGGCTGGCCGTTCGTGCTCGGTCCCAGCGTGTCCACACGTACTGTCCGCGCCGCCGCCGCGAGGCGCACGAAGTACGCCGTGATCTCCGGCCAGTCGGCCAGCTTGCGATCCGCGCCGACTTCGAAGCCAAGGTGTGCGCGCGGGTGAACGGGCGTCTGTGCCTGCGCCGCGCTCGCGATGCAGATCGCGACGGCAAGCGTGATCGGCGATGTGCGTCGCATGAAAGACCCTCGCTAAATGATCCCCAGCTTGGCGCCAACTTTCCTGAAGACGCGCAACGCGAAGTCCAGGTCGTCCTTCGTGTGTGCCGCCGAGAGCTGGCACCTAACGCGCGCTGTCCCCTGCGGAACGACCGGATAGCCGAAGCCGGTCACGAAGATCCCTTCTTCCAGGAGCATGTCGCTCATCTGGATTGCCTTGGCGGTTTCGCCGACGATGATGGGGACGATCGGCGTCTCGCCCGGGATCGGCTTGAACCCTGCCTCAGTGAGGCCGCCTCGGAAGTACGTCGTGTTGTCGCGCAATCGCTGAACGCGCTCGGGCTGTGCCTCGAGGCAACGCACGGCTGCGAGCGAGCTCGCGGCGACGGTGCAGGGCAGAGCGTTGGAGAACAATTGCGGCCGGGACCGTTGCGTGAGCATGTCGCATAACGCTTCGGACCCCGCGACGAATCCACCGGCCGCACCACCCAGCGCTTTGCCTAACGTGGACGTGATCACGTCGACGTCGCCCACCACCCCCCAATGCTCCGCGGTCCCTCGGCCGGTCTTGCCGAGGACGCCGGTCGAGTGCGAGTCGTCCATCATCACGATCGCGTCGTGCGTGCGCGCGATGTCGATGATCGACGGGAGCTTGGCGACGCTCCCTTCCATGGAGAAAATCCCGTCGGTCCAGATGAACTTGCGTTTCGCACCAGCGCTCTTCGCCTGTTCGAGCTTCGACACGAGGTCGTCCATGTCACCGTGCTTGTAGACCGCTGTCGTGCACTTCGATATGGCCTTTGCCAGACGCATCGAGTCGATGATCGACGCGTGATTCAGCTCATCGGAGCAAACGAAGTCGGTTCCTTCAACAGCTGTCGCGGTTAGGCCCTCATTTGCGTTCCAGCATGAGACGAAGGAGAGTGACGCAGCCGTGCCGACGAATCTCGCGAGCGCAGCCTCGAGCTCGCGGTGAATAGTGAACGTGCCGCAGATGAAGCGCACGCTGGCCGTGCCGGCGCCATAACGCTCCAGACCATCGATTCCAGCTTGAACGACGCTCGGCTCGTTTGCGAGCCCGAGGTAGTTGTTCGATGACAGAATCAGGATGTCGCCGCGTCCTTCCATTTTGACGCGGGGTCCCTGCGGCGAATCGAGATAGTTGAGGCGCTTATAGACGCGATCAACTTTGAGTTGATCGAGCTTGGCTTGGATGTCCTGCGTGAATGCGGTGTTGAGTGCCACGGGAAGCAAGGTGAGGGTTGGAAAGTATTGTCGGCAGGATTCACATCGCTTGCCAGTGGCGGAAGATCAAAAGCGAGAGCGCTGACAACACGGACAGACGCAGACGAACGCGGACAAAACGATTGTTTAAACTCAAAATGAAGTCTCCGCGTTAGTCCGTGTCTCCGCGTTAGTCGGCGCTGCCGCTTTGCTTATTGCAGCGAACTACGGTGCTGCCAAGACCCGGCGGAGCGTGTCGATACTGACGTTACCGCCACACAGTACCACCGCGACGCGCTGACCGCGCAGCTCACCAGCGCGCTGAGCTAACGCCGCAAGCGCCACGGCAGCCGACCCTTCGATCAGCTGATGATGATCGGCGATAAAGTCGCGCATCGCATTGGCGATCTCGTCCTCGGACACTTCGACCCATTCATCGACAAGCGCGCGGCACAGGTCGAAGGTGATCGCGTCCTGTTCGACGCCACCAGCGGTTCCATCAGATAACGTCGCTTTACTCGCAAACTCGACGATATGACCCGCGCGCACGGACATCGCCATCACCGGCGAGTTAACCGGTGACGCGCCGATGAAGCGCACGTTAGGCATGATGCTCTTGAGATAGGCAGCGCTCCCGCCGATCAAGCCGCCGCCTCCGACAGCAATGATCACGGTGTCCACAGTCTGCATCTGCTCGGCGAGCTCCACGCCCACAGTTCCTTGCCCCGCGACGACTAACGGGTCGTTGTACGGCGAGATGTACGGCGTGCCGTTCTCGACCGCGAACGCCCTCCCGAAGACTTCTGCGTCCAATCCGTCGGTCCCGTGCATCTGCACGTCGGCGCCATAACGCCGGATCATCTCGACTTTGGCAGGCGAGGCGCCGTTCGGCACGTATACGCGGACGGGAATCTCGAGCGCGCGTCCCGCCCACGCGACGCTGGCCCCATGATTTCCTGTGGACGCGGCGACGACACCGTTGCGCTTCTCCTCAGGCGTTAGGCTCAGCAGCTTGCTCGTCGCGCCGCGTGTCTTGAACGATCCGGCGTGCTGCAAGTGCTCGCTCTTGAGCCATACGTCGACGCCGAGACGCTCCGCGTACGCCGGGCTGGCCTCGCACGGCGTTAGGCGCACATACGGTGCGATTTGCTCGTGCGCCGCGATGACATGCTCCGCGACCTGCGAGGGATCTAGGGCGCTCACTACGCGATCTCGAACACGACCTTCCCGGCTTCGCCGGACTTGATCACCCGCAGCGCTTCCTCGTACTCGGCGAGCGGAAAGCGATGCGTGATCACCGGTGTCGGGTCGAAACCACCGCGCAAGAAGCGCGTCATCTGCACCCACGTGTCGTACATGCGCCGGCCGACGACACCATAAATCGTTAGGCCCTTGAAGATGACTTCGGTCGCAAAGTCGATCTCCATCGGCTTGGACGGAATGCCTAACATCTGTACGCGCCCACCGGGCCGCACCAGCGCGAACGCCTGATGGATCGCACTCGGCGCGCCGGCCATCTCCAGCACGACGTCCACGCCAACCCCGCCGGTCGCCTGCATAACGACGTCGCGTGCCTTGTCCGGCGTCACGGCATCGTGCGCGCCCATTTTGCGCGCGAGCTCCAAGCGCTTCGGCACCATGTCAGTGGCGATGACGCGCGACGCGCCGGCCATGCGGCAAATCCCGACCGCAAACAAGCCGATCGGACCGCAACCTGTAATGAGCACGACGTTGCCTGGGATCTCAGCCGTCAGCGCCGTGTGAAACGCATTCCCCATCGGGTCGTGAATGCCGCCCACCTCGTATGAGATGCTCTCGTGCAAATACCACACGTTGCTCGCCGGCATCGCGATGTATTCGGCGAAACAACCGTCGCGATCGACGCCGATGATCCGTGTGCTCGGGTCGACGTGGCCGTCGCCCGTGCGCGCAAAGATCGAATGCTCATCTATGATATGGCCTTCGGCCGTGACCCGGTCACCGATCTTGATCTTCTCCACGAGCGCGCCGGTTTTCACAACATCACCCGCGAATTCGTGGCCAACGATAAACGGTGGCTTGCAGCGGCCGCTTGCCCACGCGTCCCACTCATAGATGTGAACATCGGTGCCACATACACCAGCGCGGCGAACCTTGATCAGCACCTCGTCGTCGCGGATCGTGGGCTCGGGGACGTCGCGGAGCGCGAATCCTGGACCGGGCGAAGTTTTGACGAGTGCTTTCATGCGGCGCGGAAAAGTGGCATGCGACGCCGCCACACGGAAGGTCGCGACCAAGCGACCTCGACTCACACCGGCTTAGGCGCGCCGTCAGCACGCGGCGCGCCTAACGGGATCGATCTGTTACTGTGAGCCGGGTGCCCCTGCTGCGCGCGTCATGGCTTTCTTTGGCATCCAGAAGGCCGCATCGGTTGCCCGTGTTTCCTTCGACACGTAGCTCTGCGCGGGGTCCAAACGGAACCGATTGGTCTCAGTGCTGAGTGAGGATTCCTTGCTGAACTTCTCGAGTGCTGCGCCTTCTTCGGCCGTGAAGCCCTTCATTATCGCTTGACTGTCGGTCATGCCACGATCGAAGTCGCTGAATGCTGCAACGGAGCTGAACACGAGGTACGTCGGTCCGGGTAAGCCGGCGACCACCTCATAGAGACGCCAGCGTGTGGTCTGCGGGGCCGAGCGCTGAGCGGCGGAACGATACGCTTTTGCCGCGGCTTCGAATGCCGCTTCGTGTCCTGGTCGAACGCGGAAGATCGTGATTTCCCAGAATCGCATCTTCGCGAGATCGGGGAACTCACCCATGCTCAGATCGGTGCGCGCGGCGGCATGAATTCTTCGAATGCTTGTCAGAAATTCGCCATCGACCTTGGCGAGCCGACCGAGCTCGGTCGTGAGCACTGGGTCGGCGTCATCGCGCTTCATGCTCTCGCCGAGCGCGGTGTTCGACGCGTACGGAGAGACATACCATGCTTCGTTAGCACCGGTCATTGAGACCATTGCTAGATAGTAGTCCGGCGACTTGGCGCGCTCGAGGGCTGCTGGCCATCCTGCTTCATGCTTCGCATGATCGCCTTCGCGCCCAGCTTTGACTTCTTCTCGGGTGATGGTAATGAGCGCTGGCTGTGAGGTTGGAAGGGCCTGGCCGAGGGCCGTGCCTGCGCCGAACAGCACGAGGCTGGCCAGCGTTAGGCCTTGGGGGGTTTTGAACATTTTGGTGCCCACCTAGGGGGCTACACGACGTGAGGGAGCCGCGGCGCGAAAGGGCAGCCACGGGGGTCGTGGCCGGCGAATCGAGGTCGTTCGCGCCCCCGTGTGCTGAGTCCGGGGCGGCGGCGAGGTGGAGCTTACCCCTTTCCGGAGCTAAGTCAACAGAGAATGTCGCTTTTAGGCCATTTGGACACATGTTGCGCCTGCAAGTCGAGCTCGCACATGCCTAACGAAAGCTGTCAGCTAGATAATCGTCCCAATCTGACCGCCGTCGACTTGTATGGCGGTTCCGGTGACGAAGCTGGCGCGCTCAGACGCGAGAAAGGTGACCACTGCAGCGAACTCCTTAGGATCGCCGGAGCGCCCCATTGGAATGCCACCCGTTCGCGCTCGCATTATGTCATCGAGTGACTTTCCCTCGCGCTCAGATCGCATGCGCGCCAACTCGATCGCGCGTGGCGTGTCGAAATGTCCCGGCAACACGCTGTTCACGCAGACGCCGTCCTTCGCGACTTCACTCGCGAGCGTCTTGGCAAATCCGAGCAACCCGGCGCGCGCCGTGTTGGAGAGGAGCAGCCCGACGATCGGCTGCTTGGCCGCCATCGAGCTCAAGAAGATCACTCGTCCCCATTTGCGTTGTCGCATCCCAGGCACTGTCGCATGCGCCAGGCGGATCGACGCCATCAGGTTCAAGTTGATCGCTGCCTGATACTGCGCCTCGCTCGTGTCGGCGAACGCGGTGGAGGGCGGACCGCCCGCGTTGGCCACCAGAATGTCGATTGGGCCCAGCACGTCTGCCGCGGCCTTCGCGATGCGTGCTGGCTCGTTAGGGTCGGCCAAGTCGCCGGGAACTGGAAGCACGCGCCGCTTCGTAGCTCCCGCGATTTCGGCGGCGAGTTTTTTCAGCTCATCTTCGCGCCTCGCGACCATCGCAACAGACGCGCCCTCGGCGGCGAGCTCGCGCGCAATCGCGAGCCCGAGCCCTGACGATGCTCCGGTGACCAGCGCGACGCGATTCGTTAGGCCCAGATCCATAGTGCTCGGGGGCTATTCAACGACGGTGATTGTTGACCCAGGTTGTGACCTTAAAAACAAAACACGTGCGGATGAAACGGATTTTCCGGATTCAACGCATCGAGATGCGTCGGCGGATCGAATCCGTACAATCCGCCCAATCCGAGTAATCCGAACAGGTTTTGCTCTTGACCTTAATACAAAGTCCAAACGAGGATCAGTCGCTGGCGACGAACTCCGCGCGCCCTTCCTCAGACCTTAGGCCTTCGACCTTAGACCTTACGACCTTAACGGCACATACTTTGAACTCAGGTATATGCGCGTATGGGTCTAAGGCAGGATTGGTGAGCAGATTCACAGCCGCTTCCCGATAGTGCATCGGAATGAAGATCTGCCGCCGAGCGACGCGATCAGAGATACGCACGCTGATCCGCAATTCGCCGCGCCGCGACGCGATCAGAACTTCATCGCCGTCAACGACGCCCATCTCCGCCGCGTCCTCTGGATGTAACTCGACGATCGGCCCCGATTCGCGCGCGTCCAGTGCGAACGACCGTCGAGTCATCGTTCCAGTGTGCCAGTGATACATCTGACGGCCGGTATTGAGCAGGAACGGATACTCCTCGTCAGGCAGCTCCGC
>CBQVAZ010000128.1:0-8491 GCA_967720205.1 uncultured Gemmatimonadaceae bacterium
GTCTTTCGGCTGGATCATCGCGGCACCGGACTCTCCGACCGAGATGTGCCGTATGACCTCGAGCTCGCCGCGCTGGATGTTGAAGCGGTCGTCGAGAAAGAGGAGCTGGCGCGTTTCGTCTTGTTAGGGCAATTGCACACGGCAGGAGCAGCGATCATCTACGCAGCCCGACATCCGCAGCGCGTGTCGCAGCTCGTGCTTTGGTCGCCGTTCAGCAACTATCGCGAATTCCTGCAGTCGTCGCCTCCTCTACAGGCGGCGCGCGCTGCAGCGACAAAGGACTGGGTCACTTACACGGAGTTGATCGCGCAGGAGGCGGCTGGCTGGGCTGACATGGAGCAAGCGCGCCGCTTCGCCGCGTACATGCGTGAGTGCGCGAACGAAGATCAGTACGTGGGCTCGATGGAGCGCTTCGGCAAGTTCGATGTTTCATCTCAGCTCGCGGCGCTCAAGATGCCTGTGCTCGTGTTGCATCGACGCGGCGCCGTTTTTCCATCCGTCGAGTTGGTGAGCAATCTTGCCGCTGATATTCCCGGCGGGCGGCTCGCGCTCCTCGAGGGAGCAGCGGCCGTTCCGTTCCTTGGCGACCTGAGCGATGGCCTCGCCGCGCTGCGCGATTTCCTGGCCGCGCCTAACGGGCAGCGAACGCACGGCGCCCTTACCGATCGCGAGGCCGAGATTCTCGGCTTGCTGGCAGAAGGCAATAGCAACAAGGAGATCGCGCGCGCGTTGTCAATCAGCACGCGCACTGTCGAGCGCCATATCGGCAATGTGTACACCAAGATCGGCGCGCATAATCGGGCGCAGGCGACCGCCTATGCCTTCCGACACGGCATCGCGTCGACGGAATAGCGCGTCTACGTAGTTTCCGCCGTGCGCAGTGGCGAACGGTCGAGGGGAAACCGCCTAACGAGACTCCAGAGTCTGTTGCGCCTTACGCAGTTTACCGGAAGCGGACCTTCCTTGCACCCGGCTAGAATCCCCACCGCGGAGAGAGAACGATCTCCTCGCAGGACCTAACGGAGCTGAGGCGTCGTCCGCGGCGATTGCAAGGGCTCCCGGTGTGTGGCCGGACCACGCGATCACAAAGCGAACGGAAATCCGTTCGACAGAATGCAAAGGAATGACGGACTATGTGGCACAGACAGACATTGCTCGCGGCACTCGCTGCCGCGGTCACACTAACGGCGCCGCTCGGCGCGCAGGATCGCGCAGTCACGTTGTACGCGCGTAGCGGTGGGTTCCAAGCACTTACGGACCTGAACGACGCAGGGTCCGCGGACTTCAAGAAGGTAGGGTTCAACGTGGGCGGCGGCGTAGGCGTGCAAGTCCAGCGCTTCATCACCCTACGCGGCGACTTCACGCTCGCCGAGAATGAACTGCGAAGCAGCGATGTCTTCAGCGGTGACAAGCTGCGGCGATACTTCTACGACGCGGCGGTGCAGTTGCAGTACCCGTCGGCAACTGGCCTAACGCCCTACGCGTTCGCCGGAGCTGGCGGAGTCACGTTCGACCAACCAGGCAACGTGAAGAACAAGAGCAAGTTCGCCGGTACCTTCGGACTCGGCGTGGGTTACGAGCTTCCGCAAACCGGGATCGGGCTCTTCATCGAGGGAAAGGGCTGGGTGTACGACCTGAGCAAGTTGAACGGCGCGCTCGCGGGCTACGACAAGTCGCAGGTGGAGCTGGGTTGGAGCGCCGGTCTCTCGTATCGGATTCCGATATCCTAACGAGCGTCTGACTGTCGAAGGCGATCGGCGGCGATCTGCGGAGGGTGCGCGAAGCCTAACGAGGTCGTCCCCGGTTGTCTTCGATCAACGGCGCTGGCAGCGTCTCACAATCGACTGGAGCGTTTCCATGCTGGCATACAACATTGCGCTTTTCATTCACTTCGTCGGCTTGATCTCGGTCTTCGGCGGCTTCGTGATCGTGGCACGCGCCGGGCCGCGGCTCCGCGCGGCGACCGACATGGAGCAGGTGCGATCCTGGTTGACGCTTCTCAACACGATCGGGCCGATGTTCGGCGCTGGATACGGACTGCTGCTGTTAAGCGGGATCTACATGACTGCCACGCGCTGGAGAGCGGCGCATCCCTGGCTGGTGGTTGCAGTGCTAAGCCTGGTCGCCATCTGGATCGTCGGCGGCGTGATCGTTGGCCGCCACGTACGCGCGATCAACGCGGCCGCTGAAGCCACGAAAGGCTCGATCTCGGGTGAGCTCGCGTTTCAAATTGCCAACCCTTCGCTCTGGCGAACCGTAGGAGCGCTGAATGGTGTGGCGATGGGCGTTGTGTTTGTCATGACGGTTAAGCCGGGTTGGCTCGTATCCATATCGGTGGCGGTTATTGCGGCCGTCATTGGTGCCCTAGTCGGGGTGGCGAGTACGCGCCGAGCACGGCGTAGCGCACCGGTCGAGCCCCGAGCCGTCCAATCGTGACGTATCGAGTTATTGAAGTTGCTCCCTTTCGGCTTATCTTCGGGTCAATGTCGAAATTGAGCCCGGCGGAACGACGAGATGGTAGGAGGGATTCCGTCCTACCCACACCAGCGCAACACGCGTGACGGACGACCGAGGAGAGGCTGATGCAGTTCGCTGAGAGGTTCATCCGCAGGCCTGTGCTCGCGAGCATGGTGAGCCTCGGATTGGTTCTCGTTGGAGCGATCGGGTACACGAGGCTGCCGGTGCGCGAGTTCCCGGACGCCGATCCACCGATCGTGTCCGTCACGACGTTACTTCCGGGTGCAAACCCGCAGGTGGTGGAGTCGGCCGTTACCGACGTGCTCGAAGAAGAGCTCTCGAGCGTTGAAGGACTTCGCACGATCTCGAGCGCGAGCCAGGAGCAGGTCAGCACGATCACGCTGGAGTTCACGCTCGATCGGCCGATCGAAGACGCCGCTCAGGACGTTCGCGACAAGGTGGCGCGCGTGCGCGGGCGACTTCCTGAAGACATCGAGGAACCGGTCGTCGCCAAGCAGGAAGCGGACGCCTTTCCGATCATCTTCATGAGTTTGTCGTCGGACCACTACAGCCTCATGGAGTTGTCCGACATTGCTGATCGCCAGATCAAACCGCGGCTGCAGACGATCGCGGGAGTGTCCGCCGCGCCCATCTATGGCGAGCGGCGCTTTGCAATGCGCGTGTGGCTCTCGCCGCGCGAGCTGGCGGCGCGTCGCCTAACGGTGCAGGATGTGGAAGCGGCGATCCGTTCGCGCAGTGTGGAAGTCCCGGCGGGGCGCATCGAGTCCACGCGGCGCGAATTCTCGGTACGGTATCTGGGGGAAATGAAAACGCCGGCCGAGTTCTCGGACCTGACGGTGGCGAGCGGGCCTAACGAGCTCGTGAAGTTGGGCGATCTGGCGCGCGTGGAAGCTGGGCCCGAGAACGACCGCTCAGTGACGCGCCATAATGGGAAGGACGCGGTCTTCATCGGCGTCGTGCGTCAGTCCAAGGCGAACGTATTGGAAGTCTCAGAGGGCGTGTACAAGGAGCTCCCCGGCATCAGGGCCTCGCTGCCGCCGGGCGTCAACCTCGATCTGCCGTTCGACGCCACGGTCTTCGTGCAGCGTTCCATCAGCGAGGCGAAAGAGACGCTCGCCATCACCGCCGTTCTCGTCATCGTCATCATCTTCCTTTTCCTGCGCACGTTGCGCGCGACGATCATCCCGGCGCTGGCGATCCCGGTATCGATCGTCGCCACGTTCGCGATGCTTGCAGCGTTAGGCTATTCTGTCAACACGTTTACGCTGCTCGGGTTGATCCTCGCCATCGGTATTGTCGTAGACGACGCGATCATCGTTCTGGAGAACGCGTACCGGCATCAGGAAGAGTTGCACAAGGATCCGCAAACTGCGGCGATCGACGGGACGCGCGAGATCACGACGGCGGTGATCGCGACGACGATCGCGCTGCTGGCGGTATTCTCGCCGCTGCTCTTCCTCACCGGCGCGACAGGACGGCTCTTCAACGAGTTCGGTGTCGCCGTCGGCGGAGCTGTGCTCGTATCGGGCATCGTAGCGCTGACCCTAACGCCGATGCTCTCGGCGAAGATCCTGCGCGTCTCACCGCGCGAGTCTCGGTTTTCGCACGCCGTTGGCTCATTCCTCGACGGGATTACGGCGCGCTACAGCCGCACGCTCGAATTCGCCGTGCGCCGCCCAGGCATGGTGATTGTCGGCGGCGTTCTTCTCACGCTATCGGCGGTTGGGCTTTTCAAGGCGCTGAAGCGCGAGTTCGTTCCGCCTGACGATCGTGGGTTCTTCTTCACGTTCGTCGTCGCGCCGGAGGGAGCGTCGATGCAGTACACGGACGACTACCTGCGTCAGATCGAAGCGATCGCGCTCCACACAAAGGACATCAAATCGACGTTCGCCGTCATCGGCTTCGGCGGCGGCGCTGTCAATTCAGGAATGTTCGGTGCGATCCTGACGGATTTCGAAGAACGCAAGCGCTCGGCGCAAGACGTCATCAGCGAAGTGCAACCACAGTTTTTCTTCGGGGTCCCTGGCGTCTTCGCGTTCGCGACGAATCCGCCGGCATTCGGTGGCTTTACGCCGCCCGTTCAGTTTGTGGTGCGCCATCCCGATTTCGACGCTCTGGTGCAGGGCATGGACGCATTCGTCGCGCGAGCGCGTCAGATCAAAGGACTCATCAACGTGGACACCGACCTGCGCGTGACGAAGCCCGAGCTGGTCGTCACCCTCGACCGAAACCGCGCGGAGGACCTCGGCGTACCGGCGCGCGAGATTGCGACGACACTGCAGACGTTGTTAGGCGGCCGCGACGTGAGCCGCTTCACTTCGGAGAACAAGTTGTACGACGTCATTCTGCGGCTCGACCCGCAGGAGCGCGCGACGCCGTCTGACATCACCGGGTTGCAAGTGCGCGGAAAGAGCGGCGAGCTCGTTCCGCTCGATGCCGTGACGAAGATCTCGGAGCGGAGCGGCCCGCGGCAGCTCAACCACCACAACAGAGTGCGTGCCTTCACGCTTTCGGGGAGCATGGCGCCGGGCTTCACGTTAGGCCAGGCGCTCGATTCGCTCAACGCGGCCGCGCGCGAAACGCTGCCGCCGGGCAGCTCGCTCGATCTCGCCGGCCAGTCGCGCGAGTTCCGTGATAGCGGCGGCACGCTGTATTTCGCGTTCGTGCTCGCTCTGGTGTTCGTGTTCATGGTGCTCGCGGCGCAGTTTGAGTCGCTGCTGCATCCGTTCACGGTGCTGCTCGCCGTGCCGCTCGCCGTGACGGGAGCGTTAGGCGCCCTTTGGCTGGCTGGCTCGACGCTCAACGTCTACAGCCAGGTCGGCATGATCCTGCTGATCGGGCTCGTGTCGAAGAATTCGATCCTGCTCGTGACATACGCCAACGATTTGCGCGCGCAGGGCCGCGACGCCGTTGCGGCGATGCGTGAAGCCGGTCGGATCCGGCTGCGACCGATTCTCATGACGTCGGTTGCCGCTGTCTTTGGCGCTCTGCCGATCGCGCTGGGTATCGGCGCCGGGGCGGGGAGCCGTCGCCCGTTAGGCTATGCGATCATCGGCGGCCTGGTCGTATCGACGCTGCTGACGCTGTATCTCGTGCCGGCAGTGTTCGTTGTGTTCGAGCGCGCGCGGAAGCAGAAGACAGCGCCCGCGCGACAGTTTCAACCGGTCGCGCCTACGGCGACCGCAACAGTGGAGGCGCAGTGAGGTTGTGTAACATTTCGAAATCGATATATGCCGCGCTGCTCGTCGCCGGCATTGCTCCAGTGGTCGCGTTAGGTCAGTCGCAAGGTGCTGCGCCCCTCGTCACGCTCGCCGAAGCCAGGCGTCGCGCGGCGATCGTCGATCCCGACGCCGTTGCAGCGCGCAGCCGAGTGTACACGGCGTCGTGGGAGCGGCGGACCGCATTGACGAATCTTGTCACGCCGCGCGTGCGTGGGGGGGTCAACTATATCCACTTCTCGCAACCGTTCTTCAACTTCGGAACGGCGAGCATCAGCCCGAACTCGGCATCGGCTACGCTCGAAGCCAGCTACGTGTTGCTCGGCGCGGGCAAGCTCGGAACGTTAGGCAGCTCGCGAGCGTCTGTGGCGAGCGCCGAAGCCAACGAAGATGCTGCGACCTATAGAACAGCGCTCGCAACGGATGCGGCGTACTTCGCTGTTCTCGCGGATCGGGAGCTGGCGCGCGTGGCGAGCGACCGGTTAAAGCGCGCCGAAGAGCAGTTTGGCATCGCGCGAGTGCGCGTTCTTGCCGGCGAAGCGATTTCTTCCGACTCCCTGCAATTGCTGCTGGAAGTGAATCGGGCGCGCCTCGGAATACTGAGCCGCGACTCCGCGCTGGTCACCTCGCGGCTGCGCCTGGGGAGTCAGATCGGTCTCAGCGGCCCAGCCGACGCCACGCCGATGGATACCGCGCTTCCCCCGCAATTGCCGATGACTCAGGATGATGCCGCGGCAGAAGTACGCAAACGCGGACCGGACGTGGAAGCTGCGCGCGCCGACGAGCGGCGGGCGGATGCGGTTATCGGCGCTGAGCGCGAGAAGTATCTCCCGGAAATATCGTTAGGCGCGATGACCGGAGCGTACGACAAGGAGCTCTTCCCATCGGCGTTGCGCCGCTCGCAGCTCACGGTGACTGTTTCGTTGCCGTTCTGGGATGGCGGTCAGCGGGAGCTTTCGATCGCGCGCTTGCAGGCCGATCGCAATGTCGCTCGCGCGCGGCGCGAGGAACGCGAGCGCTCGGCGGCGGAGCTCATCGCGCAAGCCTATAACGGATACGTCACGGCGCGTGCCGGGATCGAGTTGGCATCCGTTGGCGTCGCCGTCTCGACCGAGAATTTTCGCGTGCAGCGTGCGCGCTACCGTGAGGGGGCGACTACGATTCTAGACCTGATGGAAGCGCAGGTGGCCGTGAGCGAGGCGGAAGCCGCGCTCGTGCAGTCCCGCTTCGCGGCGTGGCTGGCGCTGGCGCAGATCGAATCGTTGTTAGGGCGTCGCGTGTTCGAAACCAGCGCGGCCCAAGACTGATTACAGAGAGAAAAATGACGAGCAACAGATACGAGCCGGACATACGTCGACGCAACAAGCGGCCCTTCATCGTTGGCGCCGTTATCGTCGCGGGCTTGGCGTTGATCTTTTTCCTAACGCGAGGCCAAGGTGGCGCAACGCCGGCGCAGGGAGCCGCCGCAGGCAAGGGCGGTGGCCCTGGCGCCATGCCGCCCATGCCCGTCGACGTCGATACGGCGCGCCGTCAAACCGTCGTCGACGCCGTTCGTGCGACGGGGCGCATCGAGGCAGTTCAGGCGATCGAGCTGCGCCCTGACGAGCAGGGGCGCATAACGGGACTCTTGTTTCAGGAAGGACAGTACGTTGCCGCCGGCACTCCTTTGGTTCGCATCGACGATGCGATGCTGCGAGCGCAGTCTGAACGCTCCACGGCGGATCGCGACCTCGCGCGCCAGCAACTCGATCGTATGCGCCGCCTTCGTGAACAGAACGCGTCGTCACCGGCGGACCTGGAGCGGGCGGAGGCCGCGGCTCGCAGCGCCGAAGCCGCGCTGGCTATGCTGCAATTGCAGATCGAGCGCACGACGGTTCGCGCGCCGTTTGCCGGCGTCGTAGGCCAGCGCTTCGTCAGCATGGGCGATTACGTCACGACCGCCACGCGTTTGCTCACGCTGCAAACGGTCGATCCGCAGCGCGCGGTGATCGAGGTTTCTGAACGTTATGCGGTGAGTCTCAAGCCGGGACAGGTCGTCGAGTTCACCGTTGCCTCGCAACCTAACCGTGTCTTCCGCGCGCAGGTCGATTTCATCGATCCCGTCGTGCAAGGCGAGAATCGCACGATCATGGTGAAGGCGCGCGCGCCTAACGGGAACCGTCTCTTGAAGCCGGGGATGTTCATCGAGGCGCGGCTGGCAACCGCAACGCGCTCCAACGCCATCGTCGTGCCGGAAGATGCGGTGCAACCGCTGCGCACGGCGAACGTTGTCTGGGCCGTCGCCGGCGGGAAGGCGAGCCGTCGCGTGGTGCAACTTGGCGTACGCTCGCAGGGTGTCGTGGAGATCGTCAGCGGCGTGCAGGCAGGTGAGCCAGTCGTCGTCGGTGGGCTGGAGCGGATGGCGGAGGGAATGCCGGTTGGCCCGCGGTCGCGAGGAGCAAAGCCAAAAGGGGATACGGCGGCCGCTGCAGCAGTACCGGGCCTCACAAAACGCAGCTAGGGTCACCTAACGAGACCGCTTTGCCGCGCAACAGAAAAACGTGAGCGCGGACCAACGCGGAGAGCTGCAGGCTCCCGCGGATTTCTTGGAAAGGGTTTTTGTTTCTTAAAGTCTTCCGCGTTTGTCCTGTTGTTGCCCGCGTTCGTCCGCGCTCTCGCTTTGTCCAACTAGGGAAGAACTAGGCCTTGCGTCGCCCAAACCTGCCAGCGGCCATCGCGCTTGATCCACGTATCTGTGAACCGCACTCGTCGCTCGTAAGGCTTTCCTGAATCGTCGCGACCCCGGTCGCGAAAGA
>CBQVAZ010000129.1:0-8475 GCA_967720205.1 uncultured Gemmatimonadaceae bacterium
GTTGGCTATATACGATGCCTACCGACCATCTCAGCACGACGTTTGCGGCGCTTGCCGACCCAACGCGGCGCGCGATTCTCGCTCGGCTCGCTTCAGGCGAAGCGACAGTGAGTGAGCTCGCCAAGCCGTTCGCGATGAGGCAGCCATCGATCTCGAAGCACCTCAAAGTGCTCGAGAACGCAGGTCTTATCGCTCAGGGTCGCGACGCGCAGTGGCGACCGCGACGGCTCGTCGCCAAACCGCTGCAAGAGGTTGCTCTGTGGTTGGAGCAGTATCGGAAGAACTGGGAGGAAAGCTTCGAACGACTAGATGACTACCTGACCAAACTTCAGCAGAAGGAGAAAAAGAATGCCCGCCGCAAAAAATGAAATGACGGTGACGCTTCCGTCCGATCGCGAGATCAAGCTCACGCGCGTCTTCGACGCGCCGCGCCGATTCGTCTACGAAGCGATGACGTCCTGCGAGCACCTGAGGCACTGGTGGGGGCCCAGCAGGTACAAGTTCGTCAAGTGCGACATGGATTTTCGCCCGGGCGGTAAGTGGCGCATCGTACAGGGGGGGCAGGATGGCGAGGAGTTCGCCTTCCGCGGCGAATATCGCGAGATCGTACCTAACGAGCGCATCGTACAGACATTCGAGTTCGAGCCGATGGCCGGACACATTTCGGTCGAGACGATGACGCTGACGGACAAGGACGGCAAAACGACCCTCACGGTCGTGTCACGTTTCGATTCCAAGGAAGACCGCGACGGAATGTTACAGTCCGGTATGGAAGGCGGCGCGGCCGAGACATACGATAGGCTCGAGGAATACTTGCCGGAGCTGCAGGCGGCGGCTGTACACTAGAACTGACCGCATAACGACGCCAGTGAAAGGCATTCCAACGCTGATCGATCGCCGTAAGTTCATCGAGCTTACGGCGATCGACACGTCCGCATGACGCGCGACGCCCCAGCTCGCGCTGGACGCCGAGAGTGGATCGGGCTCGCGGTGATCGCGCTGCCCTGCCTGCTGTACTCCATGGATCTCACGGTACTGCACCTGGCCGTGCCGAAGCTGAGCGCGGACATCAAACCGAGTGGCGTGCAGCTCCTGTGGATCATCGACATCTATGGCTTTCTGGTGGCCGGATCCCTCATAACGATGGGCACGTTAGGCGACCGTATCGGACGCCGTCGCTTGCTCCTCATCGGGGCCGCGGCGTTTGGCATCGCGTCGGTGCTGGCTGCCTTCTCGAGGAGTGCCGGGATGCTGATCGCCACTCGCGCGTTGCTCGGCGTCGCCGGCGCAACCGTGGCGCCGTCCACGCTGTCGTTGATTCGCAACATGTTTCTGGACGAGCATGAACGAAGAGTGGCCATCAGTATCTGGATCATGGCCTATTCGGTCGGCGCTGCAGTCGGCCCGTTGGTGGGCGGCGTCATGCTCGAGTGGTTCTGGTGGGGATCCGTCTTTCTCATCAGCGTGCCGGTCATGGTGCTCTTGCTCGCAGTCGGACCGGCGCTCTTACCCGAGTACCGGGACCCTAACGCGGGCCGGCCCGACCTCATGAGCGCGGCGATGTCGCTCGTCGCCGTCCTCTCGGTGATCTTCGGCCTCAAGGAAATAGCGCAGGGCGGTGTTCGGTTGCTTCCAGTTCTTTCCATCGTGCTGGGCGTGATTGCCGGCATCGCGTTCGTTCGACGACAGCTCACGTTGACGGATCCGCTCATCGACCTGCGCCTCTTTCGAGTGCCAGGCTTCAGTGCGTCGCTGGCGATGTACGGGATCGGGATCATCGTCCTTTTCGGCGGCTTCCTCTTCCTTCCGCAGTATCTGCAGCTGGTGCTTGGACTCTCGCCGCTGCGCGGCGGGCTCTGGTCGCTTCCATGGGCGGGCGCGTTCATCGTGGGGTCGCTGCTCACTCCGTATCTCGTCAAGCGAATCCAGCCAGCCTATCTCATGGCGGCGGGTTTGGTGCTAGCAGCGCCTGGATTTGCGGTCTTTGCGGTAGCTGATGAAACGATGAGCTTCGCCGCGTACGCGATTGGCACCTTCATCTTTGCGTTAGGCTTCGCTCCCATCTTCACGTTGACGACCGATCTGATCGTGGGCTCCGCGCCGCCCGAGCGTGCAGGAGCGGCATCGGCCATCTCGGAAACGAGCGGCGAATTCGGAGGCGCCCTCGGCATCGCGATTTTTGGAAGTATTGGCGTCGCCGTGTATCGGAGTTTGATCGACAACGCCATTCCCGCTGACCTTCCGGCCGCCGCTGGCGAAGCAGCGCGCGCAACGTTGGGCGGTGCAGTCACGGTGGCCGCAGAATTACCTGCATCGACAGGCTCGGCGCTGCTCAATGGAGCGCGCGAAGCGTTTACTCAAGGCGTGCGGATCGTAGCGGCTATCAGTGTGGTCGGCTCGTTAGGGTTGGCGCTCTTCGCCGCGCTCGTGCTGCGCAAGGTGCGCCCCAGCTCCAGCGCCGGTGCGGCCGAAGCGTCTGCGGCGAACGTCGAGGTTCAGCCCGCCGAGAGCTAGCACTCGTATGGCACAACTAGTTGACGCCGCGTCGCAGCAGCGGCATGCTCACGCCGCCCAGCCAAGAACCGTTTCATCCGTTCAATCCGAATGGTAGTTGCTCTTGATTTGGGGGGAGCCGTGGCCATGACCAGCGCGCGTTTTTCCAGGATCGTTGCGATCTCACTGGCGAGTGCGCTCCTCGTGCCGCCGGCATTCGCACAGTCGCGTACCGTTCGAATTATCCAGACGAACGCCGCCGGCGATAACGTCCACCTCATCGATCCGACGACGAATCGCGTCGTCGACACGATCCCCGGGATCCCGATTGCGCACGGCGTGACGTCCAACCCGAACGGAAGCGCGTTGTACTTCAGCAATGAGGTTGATCGCACGCTGGACGTGGTCCCAGCGGCAACGCTGCGGGTCACGAAGAAAATCCCGCTGACAAATCGGCCTAACAACGTTGCTATCACGCCCGATGGCCTAAAACTCTACGTCGCGATTGTCGCGGAAGGCTTTGTCGACGTGATCGACGTGCGCGCCGAGAAGGTTGTGAAGAAGATTCCGACGGCGGGAGGCGTGCATAACGTCTTCATCACGCCGGATGGAAAGCACATTGTCGCAGGGATGATCGGGGCGCGGACGCTCACTGTGATCAATACGAGCACTGATGAAGTGGAGTGGTCACTCGAGTTCGATGGCGGGGTGCGTCCGATGGCGTTCGAGAAGAACGCCGATGGCTCGACCAAGAGAATCTTCGTCCAGATCTCCGACTATCACGGCTTTTACGTTGTCGACTTCGCGACGCGAACAACTGTAAAGAAGGTCACGATGCCGGATCTGCCCGTCACGCGCACGAACGACGACGGGCTGCAGGGATCACCGGGTCACGGACTGGCCGTTTCACCGGACGGGTTGACGCTCTGGTCGACGAGCAAGCCTAACAACTACGTATACGCCTGGTCGCTGCCCGATCTCAAATTCCTCGGTGGCGTTCCTGTCGGGTCTCACCCGGACTGGCTGAGCATCACGCCTGACGGGAAATACCTCTATTCCGCCAACGCGGGCTCGAATGACGTGTCCGCGATCGATACGAAGGCGATGAAGGAGGTTGCGCGCATTCCGGTGGGACAGGTGCCCAAACGCAATCACACCGCGTTGCTCCTCGTTAGGTGAGACACGTCATCCGCCGTCGCGCGATCGTAGTGCACTGCGCCGCGTTGTTGTTCGCCGCGCCTGCGTTATGCGGGGCGCAAGGCGGGTTGAGCTTCGAGGTTTACCGCGCGCGTGTAGAACCGATCTTCCTGAAGGCACGCACAGGCCACGGACCCGGTTTGTCCGCATGCGCGGCCTGTCACGCGCATAGCGGGACGCCGCTCAACCTGGAAGAGCTGGAGGAGGGCGAGAACGGACGCGTGTTCTGGTCCGAGCAGGCCTCGCGCAAGAATTTCGCCGTCGTCTCACGCCTGGTGACGCCCGGGAGTCCGGAGCACAGTCGCTTGTTGCGAAAGCCGCTCGCGGTCGCGGCCGGCGGCACCGCGTTCCACGTTGGCGGCAAGTTCTGGCAATCTCAAAGCGATCCCGAATGGCAGATCATCGCCGACTGGGTGCGTTCAGCGAGTGTGCGTGGCATCGCGAGCGAAACCGCGGCGGGACCGCTCAATTTCGAGTTCTTTCAGTCGTGCGTGCAGAAACTTTTCCTCAGCAAGCGACCTGGACTTGTCGAATGCGTGCACTGCCACGGCGTAGAGCCGCGCAACTTCGCACCAGAGATCCCCGCCGGTCGCGACTTCTGGAACGTTGAAGAGTCGCGTCGCAACTTCGCTGTCGTTAGGCAGTACATCGAGCCCGGATTTCCACTCATGAGTCGTCTCCTGCTGCATCCGCTGGCGCCGGACGCCGGCGGAGATCACATGCACGCCGGAGGGCGGCGCTGGCGCTCGCAAGACGATCCGGAGTGGCGCATGCTCGCTGCGTGGATCCGCGGCGAACCGACGCGCTGCGTCTTCCAGTAACGGCGGCGGCCAGCGGGTGAAGCCAAAGCCTGAGACGCTCGTGGTCGACGGCCACGAGGTGACGCTGTCGAATCCGGACAAAGTCCTGTTTCCGGAGCCGAAGTACACCAAGCGTGATCTCGTCAACTATTACCTCGCCGTCGCTGAGGGAGCGCTGCGTGGCGCGGGCGGACGGCCCAACGTCTTGGTGCGCTACCCTAACGGGGTCGGCAGCGAGTTTTTTTATCAAAAGCGCGCTCCTGAATCGCGGCCGCCGTGGATCGACGTCGTATCGCTCAAGTTTCCGTCAGGTCGCAGCGCCGATGAAGTCGTGCCGCGCAATGCGGCCGCTCTCGTTTGGATGGCGAACCTCGCGTGTCTCGAGTTGCACCCACACCCGGTTCGCGCCGAAGAGCTGGATCACCCCGACGAGCTGCGCGTTGATCTGGATCCGGTCCCTGGTGTGCCGTGGTCGCAGGTGCGGGAAGTCGCACAGGTCGCCGATGCGACGCTGCGTGATTTCGGACTCATTGGTTGGCCCAAGACCTCGGGATCGCGCGGAATGCACATCGTCGTGCGCATCGAACAGGGCTGGACCTTTGGCGAAGTGCGGCGCGCGGCGCTCGCGCTCGCGCGCGAGGTGGAACGGCGCGCACCAAGCATTGCAACGAGCAAGTGGTGGAAGGAGGAGCGACAGGGCGTCTTCGTGGACTACAACCAGAACGCCAAGGACAGAACCGTCGCTTCGGCCTACTCCGTACGCCCGACGCCCGAAGCGCGCGTCTCAGCCCCGTTAGGCTGGGAGGAGGTACCTGACTGCGAGCCGACTGACTTCACGCTCGCAACGATGCCCGAGCGATTCGTTAGGGTCGGCGATCGTCACGCCGATATCGATGCGCATGCCGGATCCCTGGAGCAGCTGCTCGAGCTATCCGCGAAGCACGAGCGGGAAGGACTCGGCGATGCACCCTGGCCGCCGCACTATGAGAAGCAGAAGGGCGAGCCGCCGCGCGTTCAGCCATCGAAGCGGCGCGTCTCGAAGTTTCCATTGATCGAAATTGGCCGCGCGCCAAAGAAGGAGGACGTCCTCGCCGGCCTCGAACGCTGGAAGAAGCGTCATCCGAAGGCAGCTGAACACCTGGAGCCGGCGGACGTGCTCGTCGATTCCATGCGCGGCCGATTCACAACGTGGTCGCGTATTCGCGTGAACCTGCAGCACGTGCCCGTTGATTTGCGGCCGGATCAGGAGCCGCTGGATCCTGACGAGACGCCATCATGGGGCATCGAGCCGCCTCATCCCGATGTGAAGACGCGCTGAAGCTCGTACGGCGCGGTGACTTCGAGCTGCGCGTACGTACACTCGTTAGGCCGCTTGTCTGGCCGCCAACGCAAGAACGTCGCGGCGTGGCGGAAGCGGTCTCCCTGCATGTGATCGTATTTCACTTCGCACACGCGCTCGATGCGCAGCGGCTCCCACGACAGGTCCTTCCCCGCACTCCAGCGACTCTGCGCGCCCGGCATGCGACCTTCGCCTTGTGCGATCGCCCACTCGGCCCATGGATGAGCGTCGAGCGCGTTTTCGCGCAGCGGCGCCAGCTCGTTCGCGAGCTGCTTGCGCATTTCCATTGTGAAAGACGATGTGACGCCGACGTGCTGCAACCGTCCCTCGTCATCGAAAAGGCCGAGGAGCAGCGAGCCGATCGCGCTCTTGTCGACTTTGTACCAGCGGAACCCGGCCACGACGCAATCCACCGTGCGCGCGTGCTTCACTTTGAGCATCGCGCGCTTCCCCGGCTGATAAGTGCTCTTCAGCGGCTTGACGATCACACCATCGAGCCCCGCACCTTCGAACTCCTGCAACCAACGCTCCGCCGTTAGGCGGTCGCGCGTGGCGGGCGTCAGGTAGACTGGCGGGCCAACGTCGGCGAGGAGCTGTTCCAGCTTCGCGCGCCGCTCGTGCTGCGGCGTTGTCATGAGGTTCTCGCCATCCGCGGCCAGGACGTCGAACGCGACAAACGACGACGGCATCTCCTTCGACAGCTTCGCCACGCGCGACGCCGCGGGATGCAGCCGCATCTGCAGCGCCTCGAAGTCCAGACCTTGCTCCGTCGTGATCACGATCTCGCCGTCGATCACGCATCCGTTAGGCAGCTGCAGCAGGAGCGCATCGTGCAGCTCGGGGAAGTAGCGGTCCAGCGGCTTGAGGTCGCGGCTCTGGATATAGACGTCGGAGTCGCCGCGGAATACAATCGCTCGGAAGCCGTCCCATTTGGGCTCGAAGAGGGCGGTCCCAGCCCCCTCCTCGGGGATGGCTTCCGCCAATTTCGCGAGCATCGGCTCGATCGGCGGCGTCAGGGCGTACTGGGGGGCGCTGTGTTCCATGCGTGTCTCTTGTGGCGAAGTCAAACCGAAAGTAAGACAATGGGGTCTAATCGAATCCCAGGCGGCAAGGGCGCCTGTGAACCCGACACCTTTACCTGGTATTGCGGTACCAATAGCGCGGCTTGAGACGGAGGCCGGCTAGCCTTCGCCCGAAGTTGCGCCGAAGTTGGCGCCCTAGTGAGGTAGTCCCTATGCGTGTGCGTTGCGATCGATGTGGGAACAAGGCGCTTATCGCCGCCTCGCAATGCCCACACTGCGGCCATCTGTTCGGTATTCGCGATGGATTTGGCGAGCTCCTTCCCATGGAGCACTGTACGACGTGCGATACGCACTATCCTGCACGTGACGGTGCCTGTCGCTGGTGCGGAACCAAGCCCGAGGTCTTCCGCATCGCACCCTACGCATGGAAAGGAGCCGGCGTCCTCGCGTGCATTGGACTCGGTTGGGGCGCCTGGGCCGCGAGTCGCGGGACGAACGAGACCGCAATCGCGGAGTCGTCAGTCAACGAGAGCCTCACGACAGTCGTCGACTCCGGAATCGCGGCTCGACGCCGCGCGCGCGTCGTCGCTGTCGCGGACACCGCGCTCGACTCACTGCTGGCGGCCGTCGCGACCATCGACAGCTCTCCGCCGGCGGATTCCTCGACGGATAGCGTCAGCCTGCAGCCAGCGCCCACGGTGCCCGAGTCTGTTGCCGCTTCTGTGCCGCTGCCGGTCGCCATCGACAGCACACCGATACATCGCAACCCGGCAGTAGCCGCCCGCGTTCGCTCAACATCCAAAGTCACTACCGTCCGGCCGTCGCGAACCACGCGATGGATGCGAGCGACTGTGCGTAACTGGATCATCGTCCGGGCGGCCGCGAGCCAGTCGTCTCGTGTCGTCGCCTCGATCGGTCCAGACACACGCGTTCAGCTCGGCGAAGCCAGCGGCGATTGGATGCGGATCAGAATGAAAGGGATCATTGGGTGGGTGGAGCGGAGCCGGTTTTAGAAACCTTGTGCTCCTGGCGGTCATTCGCCTAGCAGGCAAAACAAATAGCTTCGAGTGATCAGTTTTGAGTGCCGGGTCTCCAGAATTCACATTCTGGCGGCTTGGAACTGACGACTCGCCACTGACAGCTATTTGTTTTGACCACTCCGCCACCGCGCGACACCAATGGGATCATCGCAGCGCTGCTGCGCGATTTTGCGTCGATTCAGAAGTCGAAGCCGAGTGAGTGGGGATACAAGCGCGCGGCGGCGACGATCTTCGCGCTGGATGAGCCGATCGAAGCGCTCCTCGAACCAGACGGGGCGTTGCCGAAGATCGAGAACATCGGCCCCAAGTCAGCCCAGGTCATCCTGGAAGTTCTAGAAACGGGCGGCTCCGAGACTGTAGAGGACGCTGTTCGGAAAAGCGGCCAGGCAAGTGAGATCGAAAAGAAGCGCGCCTTGCGCGATCACTTTTTGAGCCGGGCTCAGGTTGTAGCTGCCTTGCGCAACGAGGGCCTAACGGGGCCGTCGTTCGAGGATTATCGCGGCGACCTGCAGATGCACTCGATCTGGAGCGACGGCGATCAGACGCTGGACGACATCGCTGCCGCTGCACTCGCGCGCGATTAC
>CBQVAZ010000130.1:0-8450 GCA_967720205.1 uncultured Gemmatimonadaceae bacterium
GTGGCGGCGTACTCGAGGTCGTGAATGTGCGAATTCACGTCCGCCAGGACCTCGGTCCCTCGTTCGGCGAGCAACCAGATCGCGATCTGGTTGGCCATCGTCCCCGTTGGACAGAAGACAGCGCGCTCCTTGCCTAACAACTCCGCGCAGCGTGCTTCGAGCTTTCGAGTGGTGGGATCGCCGTCGAGGACATCGTCGCCAACTTCGGCGTTGGCGATTGCCAGACGCATTTCCGGCGTCGGTCTAGTTACCGTATCACTGCGAACATCAATCGTCATGGGCTAGCTAATCTACAACCCGATGAGAAGAGCGCCCGGTCTGTTGCTCGATATTCCATGTAGAAGCTGTGTGCGTTCAGCTGCCGGCTATCTAGCTGCCAGTGCAAACGGTAAGAGCGTGTGACGGCGCAGTTAACCGCAGGCACCCGTAGCTCCTCTACTGGCAGCTGACTGCTCACAGCTTCCACATGGAGCTTGGCACGACAGCCCAGGCGCTCTTGCTCGGGTTTCCAGGAGCTAGATCATTCTTTATTCGCAGCCTGCTTCGCCATCTTGTGCTGATGCCGCAGGTCGTGCACCTGCGCGACTTCGCCGCCGATCAGGAACAGGAGCGCGGCGTAGTATGCCCAGAAGACGACTGAAATCACCGCGTACAGCGCGCCGGCATAGAGCGAGCCCGGATCCAGCGCGTGCGTGAAGGCCGTGTAGATGTTCCGCGCGATCTCGAACAGCGCCGCGGACGTCAGCGCGCCGACCAGCGCGGTCTTGGTGCGCATCGGGCGGTTGGGAAGGAACTTGTACAACGCGAAGAAGATGAGCCCGACCACCAGGAAAGCCACGCCGCGCCCGACGACGTACTCGATCTGACCCATCACACTGTCGCGCAAGCCTAACGCCGCAGCACGCCAGGAGCGCGAAAGCGCCAGATATGCGCTCAGCGTCGTGTACGCTACGAGGAGCAGCGAGGCCAACACGGTAACGCGTAGGTCAAACAGTTTCCCGGCGACGATTCCGCGTTCTTTTTCGACGTCGAACACTGCGGCGAGTGCGCTGCGTAGCGTCCCCCACAACCTCGTAGAGAACCACAAGAAGCCGATCACGCCGAGTATGCCTACTTTCGTGCGCAAACGCAGCGCGTCTGTCACGAAGTCATGCAGCGGCGAGGCAGCGGCCCCAGCGCCCACGCTCGGCAAGAACCCTTCGACGAATGCGCGGACGGCGGCCGCCGACTCGTCAGGCGGGAGCCCGAGCAGATCGGCAAGAATCCAGATGACCAGGAGCGCGAACGGCAGCGCCGCCAGCAGAATGTTGAACGCGATCGCCGCAGCGAGAAAAATGACGTTGTCCGAATTACTGATGTCCCAGACGTGCCTGATGTACGCCCATAGCGTCTGGATGCCGCTCTTCGCGCGTATCAGCGCACGCGTTCTACGCCGAGCCGCCGGTGGCAGCGCGCGGTCGATTTCACCGACGCCTGCTGGAAGCTCGCCTGTTGTGGCCGGCTCAGTCACTCAGTGTCGCATCGTCTGGCGCGGCCGTCACGGTGACAAACCCAGGGGTTCCGGGGCGTGGCCGATGGATCGCCAGCGGTTTCACAGTTCGCGCGACGATCGGTTTTGTCCCCGCCACGCCGAGCTGCGTGAAGAGAAACTCGAACTTGGCGTCGTACAATCGCGCGAGGTTGTCGCAGACTGCTTCGGGGAGCGACCACAACGTCTTCTTGAACGGGCCTAACGCTTTCTTGCGCGTCTTGTAGAAGAACTGTTCATCCGAGTCGGAGGTCTTACGCTCATCCCGGGCGTTCTCACGCAACCATGCATAGATCTCTTCACGCAGCGCCGACGGGACAGCGTCGAACAGCATGTTCTGGAAATTCGTCGCGAGATGGATCTCGCACGTTTCAGTCCGCGGGAAATGGTGGAAGGCGTCGTCAGGCAGCGTCGACGCGCCATGCTGCACAGCGCCAGCCAATCCGTATTCCTCTCGCGCAACGCGAGACAACTCTTGCAGCGTGTTCAGGTCGAGCTTGACGTCAGCAATCGATCCGTCCGCGAGGACGACACCACCATGCGACGTCCCCGATTGCACGGAAATCTTGGAGAGGCCGGCGATCCCTCGGCCCAGCGTGCGATTGTAGCCGTCCATGAAGGCGCGTAGCTCTTGGACAGTAGAGTTGTGGCTTCCCACTTCGCCGATTTCGCCGCCGACGGAGACTGTCACCCCGTTAGGCTGTTGCTGGCGGATGAATCCCGTGAGTCCGACACACACTTCGTAGTTGAGACGCTGTTGCTCGTCCAGCGTTGGCTTGGAGATGTCGACGAGCGTCGATGTATCGACGTCGATGTTATAGAAACCAGCATCGATCGCCTCGCGGGCCAGCGCTTCGACGGCGCCGACTTCGGTCACTGGATCAGCCGCGTACTTCTTGGCGTTCACCTGAAAGTGATCGCCCTGGATGAACACTGGTCCGCGGAAACCTTCGCGCAGCGCCGCGCCTAACATCACGCTCACGTATTCGGCCGGGCGTTGATCGGTGTACGCGATTTCAGATCGCGCGATCTCAAGGAGGATCGCGCCGGCGTCGAGTTTGTTGGCGGTGCGGAAGATCGATCGTGCCGTCGCGTACGCAGCGCCGCGCACGTTGATCGCCGGCACCGTGAAGCCGCTGCACTCACCGCGGCCGCGTGCCATGTACAGATCGTGAATCGACGACGGCCTAACGCCGACTTGCTGTCCAATCTCCCAGATGAGCCAGCGCGCCTGCGCTTTCGTCTCGTCGTCACCGAAAACGGCGTCCTGCACGAGCGCGTCCATCTTGTCGCTGGCAAGGACATGTGGATCGTGCACCGAAACGCTGCCGTCGTGGATGCTTATCGCGTTGCCGAAGTAGTTCATGAAACGAGGTAGAGGTCAGAGGTCAGAAGTCTAAAAACTGAGGCTTAACGACTAATGCCTACACTACGCGCTTAGGATCCGGCTTGGGGAGCGACTGCCACTCCTTGTACGCAGCATCGAAGCCAGGACGACCGAGGATAGCGTATGTGAACTGCTTGCCCAATTCCACGCCCGGTTGGTCGAACGCGTTCACACCGTACAGCGAACCCGCATACGCCGTTGCGAGCTCGAGCATCATTATGAGCTCTCCGACAGAGCGCGGGTCCGCGCGGTCCAGAGTCAGCGTCATGTTGGGCCGCGCTCGGCGCGCCAGCGCACCCGCCGTCGCGCGTCGCTCGACGTCGAGAAGGTCACCGAGGGTGTGACCGCCGAGGTACTCTAGCTCGGCGCCCTCACTCGGATTCACGAGAATCTCCGGGCCAGGCGGCGAATTCTCCACGCTGACAAACGTGATCGTCTTGTCTGCCGGCCCTTCCATGAAGAGCTGCACCTGCGAGTGCTGGTCCGTCGCACCGAGTGCTGCGATGGGCGTGGGTCCGACGTGCTCTTTCGTTTCCGGAGTGATCTTCCCGAGACTCTCCGCCCACAGTTGCACGAACCAGTCGGCGAAGCCGCGAAGTTGATCGCTGTACGGCATGAAGACGTGCATCCGCTTGCCGAGCTTCGTGTCCGCGAGCCACTGCAAGCCGGCGTACGCTAGGGCAGGATTCTTCTGCGGATCGTCGCTAGCGCAGCGCTGAACCATGTCGCGTGCCCCAGCGAACAGTGTGCGCACGTCGACACCGATGAGCGCCGCCGGAAGCATGCCCACGGCGCATAATACGCTGAAGCGCCCGCCCACGTTAGGCGGAATCTCCGCAGAACGCAGACCGTCGCGCTGAGCGATCGGTCTCAATGCGCCCTTCGCTGGATCTGTGACGATGACGAGATGATCCGGCAGCGCAAGCCGCGCGAGCTTGAGCTGTTTCCGCACGATGAGATACTGCGCCATCGTTTCGGCGGTCCCGCCCGACTTGGAGACGACGAGAAAGAGAGTCTTCGGCAGCTCCAGCCGGCCGATCAGCGCCACGATCGTCACCGGGTCGATGTTGTCCAGCACGTGCAGCCGCGGACGACCGCCTCGCTGGCGCTCGTCCAGCATGTTCCATCCCGGCGGGCGCAGCGCGGTGCGCAAAGCGATGGGGCCTAACGCGGAACCGCCGATGCCTAACACGACCACGTCGCTGACACGTCGCTCCTCGTTGGCCCATCTGCTTATCGCGAGACTCTGATCGAGCAGGCGCTCGTCGCTCGGCAGATCGATGAAGCCGAGCTCCTTCGCGCCGTGGAGGCGTGCGACCTCGGCGTGAGCCGCGGCGAGCAACGCGCGTGCCTCGTCCCATTGCGCGGCCGCGATCGCACCCTGCACCGCGTCGGCCATCATGTTCGTGTAATCGAGTCGCAGCATCCTGTGGTCCTCAGTCCACCTTGACCACGAGGCCATCAAACGCCGGCGTCACACCGCGTGGCAACTCGGCCTCGAGATCCGCGTGAAAGCTCTCGTGTGTGAGATGCGTTAGGTACGTGCGCTCGGCGCCAACGGCAGCTGCCACGCGAAGAGCCTCGGGAATGCTGAGGTGCGTCGGATGCTCGGTATGAAACAGCGCATTCACGACGAGAACGCGCACTCCGCGCAGCCGCTCGATCACAGACGCCGGGACCGACTTCGCGTCGGTGACGTACGCGAGCCCGCCCATGCGATAGGCGAAGACAGTGACTGTCCCGTGCGGCACCGCAATCGCAGTCACTTCGGTGTCGCCAATGTTGACCGTCTCGCCGTCCGTGATGGCGCGCGCCTTTCCCTCGGGCTTGGACGTCCCCGGCAGCGGGCGCATCGTATCATCGAAGATGTACGGGAAGCGGCTGGCGAGACGCGCCAGCACGTCGGCGGAGGCGTACATCGGCAGCGGGGCGTCACGCCTAACGGTGATGGCGCGGATGTCGTCGATGCCGTGAATGTGATCGGCGTGATCGTGCGTGAACAAGACCGCGTCCACGCGATCGATCCCTGCCGTGATGAGCTGCAAGCGCAGCTCCGGCGGTGTGTCGATCAGGATCCGAGTCCCATTGTCGGTTTCCACGACGGCGCCCACTCGCGTCCGACGATCGCGCGGATCCGGCGAGCGACAGACGCGGCAATTGCACCCGATCTGCGGCACGCCAAAGCTCGTCCCCGTGCCCAAGAACGTCAGCTTCACACCACTTCGACCTTGAGCAGGTTGGTCGTGCCTGGCGTGTCGAACGGATGCCCGGCCGTGACGATGACGCGATCGCCGGCGCGGCAGATCTTGAGCCTAACGAGCGCTTCGCGGGCGTAACGCATCATCTGATCGTACGTATCGCAGTGCGGCGTGAGCACGGGCATCACGCCCCAAACCAGGGCCAGCTGCGTGTACGTGCGTGGGCTGTCGCTCAACGCGATGATCGGCACGCCGGGCCGCTGCGCCGACACGATGCGCGCGCTGAAACCGCTCTTCGTGAACACGACGACGCAGGAGGTGGCTAACATGCGCACAGCGGTCGCCGTCGCCGCGGCGATCGTCTCCTCCGTGCTCGCCGCGCCGCTCACGCGCCTGTCGGCCGGCGGCGCCCGGAGTATCGATGACGACTGCCGCTCGATCTCGGTGATGATGCGACGCATCGCCTGCACCGCGAACCTCGGATACAACCCGACTGCAGTCTCGGCAGAAAGCATCACCGCGTCAGTTCCATCGATGATCGCGTTGGCCACGTCGCTCGCCTCGGCGCGCGTGGGTCGCGGATTCTCGACCATCGACTCTAGCATCTGCGTCGCGGTGATGACCGGCCGGCCGATCTGATTGCAAAGGCGGATGATCGTCTTCTGCGCGATCGGCACTTTTTCGAACGGCAGCTCGACGCCCAGATCGCCGCGCGCGACCATCACGGCATCCGATTCGCGCACGATGCTCTCGATATTCGTGAGCGCGCTGTCCTTTTCGATCTTGGCAACCACCAACAGCGACTTTCCGACGAGGCTGCGCAGCGTAGCGATGTCGTCGGCCCGCCTAACGAAACTGAGCGCGAGGTAGTCCAGCCCGTGCGCGACCGCGAACTCGGCGTCGTGGCGATCCTTCTCCGTCACGGACGGCGCGCTCACCTCGACGCCCGGCAGGTTGAGACCCTTGTGTTCCTTGATCACGCCGCCGTGCACGACGCGCGCCCTTACGCGGGGGCCGTCGATCTCGAGCGTCATCAACTCGATCAGGCCGTCGTCGACGAGGATGCGATCGCCGACGTGCACGTCTGTCGCCAGTCCTTCGTACGTGACCGGAACGTCGCCTGGCGCAACGTGCTCCTCGTAGCAGAGCACGACATCGTCACCCGGCGCGACGGCGCGCGGCGACGTTAGGTCGCCAATTCGTATGCGCGGCCCCTGCAGATCGCCGAGTATCGCGACTGGCTGCTCGCGACTGCGCGCGAGCTGCCGCAGCGTTTCGATCGTCGCCGCATGCTCCTCGTACGTGCCGTGCGAGAAGTTGACGCGCGCGACGTTCATCCCCGCGTCCATCAAACTTTCCATGGCTTCGCGTGTACGCGTGGCCGGGCCGAGCGTACAGACGATCTTGGTACGCGGAAACGGTGTCGGCGGGTAGGACGCGCTCACGTGCGCATCGCGTGCGATGGCAACCTAACGACTCGGCAAGAGCTCGTATCCAAGCTTGTGTGTCTTCTCCTCGAGGCCAACGATCAGTGCGTCGAACGACTTCTGGAATGACGCGATGCCGTCGACGAGCAACTTTTCTGTGACATCCGCGAGGCGGATCCCAACAGATTCCAGCTCGGCGACGTGTCGCTCCGCGGCATCGACTTCCTTGTCCACAGCGCGCGCGACTATTCCGTGCTCGCGAAACGCGTCGATCGTCGTGGGCGGCATCGTGTCGACCGTGTGCGGACCGATGAGCGCTTCGACGTACATCACGTCTCGATAGGCAGGGTTCTTCGTGCTCGTGCTCGCCCAGAGCGGTCGCTGCAGCTGAGCGCCACGCGCCGCGAGCGCATCCCAACGCGGGCCCGAGAAGCGCTGCTGGAAGAGGCGATACGCGAGTTTGGCGTTCGCGATCGCCGTCTTCCCCTTGAGGGCTTCGAGACGCTGCTTGTCACCGCCGGCGGCGATGAGCGCATCGAGTCGCTTGTCGGTTTCAGTATCGACACGAGAGACGAAGAAGCTCGCGACGGACGCCAGCTGTTTGATCGGCTTGCCTAACGCGATTCGATCCTCGAGGCCGGCGAGGAAGCTCTCGATCACGCGATCGTGCGCCTCGACGGCGAACAGCAGCGTGATGTTGACGCTCACGCCGTCCGCGATCAGACGCCGCACGGCCTTGGCCCCCTCCACTGTCCCCGGCACCTTCACCATGAGGTTCGGCCGGTCGACCGAGGCCCACAAGCGATGCGCTTCCTCGACAGTATCACCCGCGTCATTGGCGACACCGGGTGAGACTTCGATCGACACGAAGCCATCGGTGCCAGCGCTGCTCCTGTACGCGTCAGCGAACTTGTCGCACGCCGCGCGAACGTCGTCGGTTTCGATCAGCTCGAATAGTTCGAGCGCGGTGCGTTCAGCGGCGCACTCGGCGATCTGCGCATCGTACTCGGTACCGCTCGACAGAGCCTTCTCGAAGATCGTGGGATTGGATGTCATCCCCATTAGCGAGTCTTCGCGGATGAGACGGTCAAGCGATCCATCGTTTAGCAGCTTGCGATCGATGTAGTCGAGCCAGACCGACTGGCCGAGCGCGTGCAGCTGCCTCAGGCGATTCTCAGACATAAGCCACATCCCTCAAGAGGACACAGTCCTTACCCGCGAAAGCCATGCTATGCACGTGGCGGACACGACAGTCAACACGGCCGTGGCCGCCTAACGTGCTTATGGCTTGATCGTCCAGCCGACTGAGTGTTCCAGCGTCCCCCACGCAATGCGAAGCTCGCCGTTCAAGGCCCCCTCTGCACCTGGAATGAGCCACATCGTTAGGCTTTCGATCGGAGTCGCCAGCGTGCGCGATTTGAGCGCTATGCGCGCCACGTCCGTGGACGCATCCGGCGTCATCGCGTCGCCAGTGGTGTTCTTGTTCACGGCGAGCTTCCATTCGCCTGCAGTCGTGACTGCATACAAGACATAGGTGCCCTTCGGGATCGTTGCTCCGCCGAGTACTAGATCCACGTCGGTCGTGAGGGTTGTTGGTGCGTTGGCCCCCATCCGCCAATCCTTCCCTATATCGTCCGGCAACGCGCCGGCGACTTGTCGCCCGCGCGCGTGCGGCTGACCGTAGTCGATCTTGATGACCTTGGGCGGCGGCGCGGGCTGCCCCTCCTCAGTCGGCGGTCCGACATTCACTTGAGTCGTCGCGCGAGTACTCGGAGCGGTGCGCAGCGCTGCTTGACCGTTCGCCATGGCCGGCAGAACGACCGCCGCAGCGAGTCCCATGAGTGTGAGTTTCATGCGCTCAAGCTATCGTGCATTGGGGTGCTGCGGGAGCCGAGTTACTTTGGCGGCCG